>CAZHKB010000106.1:0-8705 GCA_964533405.1 uncultured Phycisphaeraceae bacterium
GCCCGAAGTCGGCGGGTCACAGGGTTTGGCGATAGGCAGCCGGGGGGCGTGCGGCGGTCCTATGCCGCGGCGCGATAGGCGGCTTCTTCGATGGTGGGAATGACGCGCTTGACCGAGGTGGTCTGGGAGAGGTCCAGGATGGCGTCGCGCTGCTCGGCGGTGAGGTCCACGAACTCGACGCCGTACTCGAAGGTCATGAATCCCAGGCGCTCGCGGCGCATGATTTTGCCGAGGATGACGACGGTGGTGCCCTCGCCGGAGAGGGTGAAGGTGTAGGTTCCGCCGATCGTGAAGGGCATCATCCGGCGGCATCGAATCCGGCAACCGCCGGCGGAGAGGTCGGGAACCTGGCCCAGGTCCGAGACCAGGCCCACGCAGACGAGTCGTCCAGATTTGCGGCGGTTGGAACTCATTGGCACCCGGCGTGTAGTATCGGCCCTACGGCCCGCAGACTCCAGCCCACTCCGGCCGGAGCCTCGTCAAGGCGCGGGGCAACCCCGCCGATGTCATGCCGTGCCCCGGCTCTTCTTCAACTGCGGACTCGCCAAGGGCGACCCCAAGCGTCGCAAGTCGCCTCGTTATCACACAAGCACGTTGCCGGCGTTCAACTTTGGGGAGGTCATGGATTTGTCGGCGACGGGGATGCGGATCAGGCGTCCGGGCAAGCCGCACGCGGTGGCGGGGGCGGTCGAGAAGTTCGTGATCGTCGCCGGCTCCGGGCCTCTGTGCTTGCAGGGCAAGGTGGTCTGGGTGCGCGGGCCTGGGTTGCTGTCGAACGTCCACGAGTATGGCGTGCAGTTCATGGGGCTTGACGCGTCGCTCAAAGAGCGGCTGGCGCACATCGGGGAGTACGGGTTTGACGCTGGGCCGGCGCTGGAGTCGCAAGTGGAGCGGGCCACGCGGAAGATCATCGCATCGATTGAGGTGGAGGACCTGTACCCGATTCTGGGGGTTCGACCGGAAGCGTCGCAGGAGGAGTTGGGGGCGGCTTATCGGACGCTGGTGAGACGTTGGCACCCGGATGTCTGCAAGGAGCCGGACGCCGAGGAGCAGTTGTCGCGGGTGTCGAAGGCGTACCGGGTGCTGCGGGATCCGGAACTTCGGAGCCGGTACGACCAGATGCGTGAGGCGGCGCGGCGGGCGGCGTGAGACCGGCGTAAACCGGAGAAGCGTGGCGTCAGCGGCCGGGTGCGGGAGCGGGCTCGCTGGTGGGCGTCTCGGGCGGTGTTTCAGGATCGTTGGCGGGGGTTCCGGCCGGGGTGGGTTCCGTGGAACCGCCGCCAGCTTCGCTGTTGTATCGTTCTTCGGCGGTGCGGGGCGTGCCGGGGGTGGCAGGGATGAGATCGGGCTTCCCGCTGAAGAAAGGCGGGAGCCAGGCACCGATGAAGAGGCCCAGAACGAGGCCCAGGACGAGCCCCGGGAGGAAGGCCTTGGCGAACTGCCCGCCGGCGGCATCGGCGGTGGCGACGGTCTCGGTGTGCTGATGATCGCTCATGCCTGTCTCCGCGCGTCGAGATCTGGGTTGCGTCCCGGCGGCAAGAATAGTCGAGCCGGCGCGGGTTTGGCGTCACAGGGGCGTCACCTGCGGATGCCGCACGCCATCTTCATCGGTCCTTCATGTCCATACGGTAGAGAGGACTGTGGCGGGGCGGGGCTAGAGGCGCCTCATGCGGCGGGCCCAGTGGCCGAAGCGGAGGACGGACCAGATCAGTTCTTTGCGTGGGGGCGTGCCGCGGCCGAAGGCGGTGTTCCAGCGCCAGGACCAGTACGGGCCGCGGAGGCGGAAGCGGGTGGTGATGGCGAGGCGGAGCAGTTCGAGGGAGCCCAGGAAGATGGTGGAGAGGGTTCGCACGGGGTGGTTGGGGTGAGCGGGGCGGGAGCCTGGAACAGAAATCTGGAGGTGGAGCGATTCGAGGGTAGACAGGGGAAGTCGGAGGCGGTTCAATGGGGACCGCGGGATGGGCCGATTGGAGTGGGAGGCGGGACGCCTCTTGGAGCCGGGCATGACGTGGATGCATCGGATGAGGATGAGGACGCTGGCGTTCGTGGTGGCGCTGGTGGTGGCTGGCTTGGGCGTGGCGGCGGCGTTTACGCTGCCGGTGCTGCCGGTGCTGGGTGTTGCGGTGGCGGCGGCGGCGGTGGTGGTGAACCAGATGGGGTATCGGCTGGTGCATCCGACGTGCTATGGATGCGGGCGGGATGTGGGGCAGTTGGCGGCTGGGACGTATGGGGTGGAGTGCCCGGACTGCGGCGCGATCACCCAGGTGTTGCCTCGGTTTGCGGGCAAGAGCGTGGGGCGGGGTGACGCGGGTTCGGACGATGCGGTGGCGTGAGGTGGGCTGGGGTCGAGTTCTCATCACGCGGACACGGAGAGAGGCGCCGCGGCGTTGACGGCAGCGCGGCCTGTGTCGCCCCCCACGACTGCTGATCACTATTTTCGTGCGATCGTACCCGGGACTTCGTCGCAGAGCCTCCGCAGTCCCGCCATCCATCGCCCGAGTGGTTGATGCACGACGTATGCTGGCGTCATGCGGGCACATCTGGTTCAACTTGATATTGCGTGGGAGGACCACGGGGCGAACTTCCGCGAGGTGGATCGCCTGCTGACGCACGCCGGCGTGGGGGCGGGGGACCTGGTGGTGCTGCCGGAGATGTTCTCGACGGGGTTCAGCCTGAATACAGCGGTGACGGCGGATCGGGACGGGACGGTGCTGGAGTACCTGCGGGGCTTGGCGACGGACCTGGGGGCGTGGGTGCAGGGTGGGCGGACGGTACACGAATGCGACTGCACGCACGCGACGAATGAGGCGCCGGTGATTGATCCGAGCGGGCGGGTGGTCTTGTCGTATCGGAAGATCCACCCGTTCTCGTACGGGCGGGAGGCGGAGCGGTTTGTGGGTGGGTCAAAGGTGATGACGTATTGGTGGGGCGAGGGCGCGGATGCGACGGCCGGCAACGGTCTGGCCGTGTGTCCCGCGATCTGCTATGACCTGCGGTTTCCTGAGCTATTCAGGCGTGGGCTGGACATGGGGGCCGAGTGTTATGCGGTGGGGGCGTGCTGGCCCAAGGCGAGGCAGCATCACTGGCGATCGCTGCTGGTGGCGAGGGCGATCGAGAATCAGGCGATCGTGCTGGGGGTGAACCGGACGGGGCGCGACCCGACGCTGGAGTACGCGGGAGGCAGCATCGCGGTAGGGGCATCGGGCGAGGTGCTGGGAGAGTTGGGCGATGACCAGACGGTGCTGAGCGTTGAGGTTGATGTGGAGGCGATGCGGGCGTGGCGGGCGAAGTTCCCGGCGTGGAAGGATCGGAAGCTGGGGTGAGGCAGCGAGCTTGGTTCGTGACCCGGAGGGCGCACGACCGTAGCGAGGGGCTTCAGCCCCTGGAAGCCCCCGTGTGGTTGTTCCGCCCGGAGGGCGGACGAATGCGCGATACGCGGGGTCCATGCCCAGCACGTTCACCCAGAACCTGGATCACATGGTCTTCAGCACCAAGTCGAGGGAGTTGTGGCTCGCGCCCGCGGTGGAGGAGCGATTGCATCCGTTCCTTGGCGGCGTGGCGCGTGATCTGGGCTGCGTGGCGATGGCGATCAACGGGCATCTGGACCACGTCCACCTCGTGCTCCGCTTTCGGTCGAAGTTGTCGATCTCCGAGCTTGCGATGAATATCGAGGGGCGCTCGTCAAAGTGGGTCCATGAGACGTTCCCTGAGATGGGCAGGTTCAGTTGGGCCTCCTTCAATCGACACAGTGAGAGAGGCATTATAACGGAAACCGAACGGCGTAGGGTAGGATTATGGCGAGTTCCGGGCGGTGGTGGGGTCGAGCCAGGTGGTGCCAGCGCTGATGGGTCGCACCCGCTGGCGAGAATGCTCGATGGTTGGAATCCAAGGGTTTCGGCGCCCTCGGGCGAACATGGTTGCCCGACCGGTCGCGCGGTCGGCTCCGTTGGAGTGTTTCCGTCGGGCCGGTTCGGCTTCACTTTTCCCGTTCCACCTGCCTAGTATCCTGACCCGGGCGGGCGCGGGTTTGGTCCGGGGGTGGTGGTCGGTTGCGCGGCGGGCGCGGCCGACGGGTGAATCAGCAGGCTTTCCGGTCGCCGCGCGGGGTCGTCCCGGGCGAGGGTCGGCGTCGAAACGTGAGGTAGGGCGTGAAGGTGAAGGCAAGTGTTCGTCGCATCTGCAACGCGTGCCAGATTGTCCGGCGCAAGGGCAAGGTGCGTGTGATCTGCAAGTCCGAGCCCAAGCACAAGCAGGTGCAGGGGTAATCGGAAGTCCGTGATTCTCGGTCCTTGGTCCTGATGGTCGGGGCTATGGCGGGCCGAGGCGATTCGACATGTCGGTCGGTCAACGCCATCCGGTTGCCCGACCTCCAGGACCGAGGACTCAGGACTGAGGACTCGGTTGCTGGACCAAGCGTCCACGTCCGACAGACCCGTTCGGGAGATTCCAAGCGTGCCACGTGTAGCCGGTATCGATGTTCCCGACAAGAAGAAGTTTCTGTACGCCCTGCAGTATGTGCATGGGATCGGCGCGAAGATCGCGGGCGAGATCTGCGAGCAGGCCGGGATCAACCCGGACACGCGGGCCAACGCGGTGACCGAGCAGCAGCTCGCGCAGGTCAACTCGATCATCGATTCGAACTACCTGGTCGAGGGTGCGCTGCGTCGGCAGGTGTCGCAGAACATCCAGCGGCTGAAGGACATCCGGTGCTTCCGGGGTGATCGCCACCGGCGCGGGCTGCCCGTGCGTGGTCAGCGGACCAAGTCCAACGCCCGCACCCGCAAGGGGCGCAAGAAGACTGTCGCCGGCAAGAAGAGCGTCAAGGCCAAGTAGTCCGGGAGGGGCACTGGGCACAAGGCACTGGGCACTCGTCTTCCACGAGGGGTCCAGGGACGCCCGGAGCCCGAGACCTTCAGGACTCAGGACCGAGGACTCAGGACTGTTTCGCCACGCCGCGTTCCAATTTTCGTCCGCTTCGTTTCCCCATTCGCGAGGTTCCCGCCAGTTCCCCTCGGGGTTCTGTGAGAGTGGAACCGCCCCAGCGAGAAGAACATGTCGAAGAAAGAAAAGAAGATTCGCAAAAACGTGGTGCGCGGGATCGCGCACGTCCGGGCCAGCCAGAACAACACCATCGTCACGATCACCGACGTGAACGGCGAGACGCTGGCGTGGGACTCGGCGGGCACGATGGGCTTCAAGGGCGCCCGCAAGAGCACCCCGTTCGCGGCCACGCGGGCCGGCGAATCGGCCGGGCAGAAGTCCCGGAAGGTGGGGCTGAGCGAGGTCGAGGTGCGGATCCGCGGGACGGGTCAGGGCCGCGAGTCTGCGGTGCAGGGGCTGGTAGCCTCTGGCATCCGCGTGACGGCGGTCGAGGACCACACCCCGGTGCCGCACAACGGATGCAGGCCTCCGAAGCGTCGTCGCGTGTAAGAAGAAGAATCAACGCGGAGGCGCAGAGATCGCAGAGTGGGGCGGTGGGGATGGTTGGCGTGCATCGCCTCCATCCACTCGGGTCAGACCGACCACCGGCGATGGTTTGTGGCTTGGCCCTTGCCTTTCTGCTCTGTCTGCGTCCTGTGCGCCTCTGCGGTGAATCAGGATTGACGTCATCCGCCCCGGACAGAAGGGACTTCACGCCGATCAGCAGGGCGTGCTGCTTCCCGCGAGCCGGCTCCGGGTGTCCACCATGTTCGGTGATTGCTGAATCGAGGATTTCCGCATGCGCGTTCGCTGGCGTGGGCTTGAGCTGCCCAATCGCGTCGTTTCGGACCCCAAGTTCAAGAGCGAGACCTACGGCCGATTCACAATCGAGCCGTTCGAGCGCGGCTTCGGCACCACCGTGGGCAACAGCCTGCGCCGGGTGCTGCTGTCGTCTCTCGAGGGCGCGGCGGTCACCGCCGTCAAGATCAAGGGCGTCGAGCACGAGTTCACGACCCTGCCGGGCGTCATGGAGGATGTCACCGACATCATCCTGAACGTCAAGAGCCTGGTGGTGCAGTCGGAGTCGGACGAGCCCAAGACGATGCGTCTGGCCGCCCGCGGCCCGGGTGAGGTGACCGCCGACCTGATCGAGGCCGACACCGCCATCACGCTGCTCAATCCGGAGCTGGTGATCGCGACGCTGACGACGGCGGTCGACTTTGAGATGGAGTTCCGCGTCGCCAAGGGGCGTGGGTATGTGCCCGCCAGCGAGCAGTACAACCGGGGCGATGAGCAGGAGATCGGGCTGATCCAGACCGACGCGATCTACTCGCCCGTGCAGCGGGTGCGGTACAAGGTCGAGGAGACCCGCGTCGGCCAGCGGACCAACTACGACAAGCTGATCCTGGAGATCTGGACCAACGGCACGCTGACGCCCGACATGGCGCTGGTTGAGGCCGCCAAGATCCTGAGGAAGCACCTCAACCCGTTCGTGCAGTACTTCGAGCTGGGCCAGGAGCGTGTCTCGGAGGCGGCGGCGGCGGCGGCCGGTGTGGACGAGGACCTGATCCGCAAGCTCAACATGTCCATCAGCGAGCTGGACCTGTCGGTGCGGGCCAGCAACTGCCTCGAGTCGGCCCGTATCGACACCGTGGCCCAGCTGGTGACGCAGAACGAGGCCGAGCTGCTCAAGCTGCGGTCGTTCGGGCGGACCAGCCTGCGCGAGGTCAAGCGGAAGCTGCAGGACATCGGGCTGGACCTGGGGGTTGCCCTTCCGGAAGGCTACCAGACACCCGCGCGGGCCGGGACCTGATCGCCCAAGTGAACAAACCACAGGGGTGGGGGGCGATGGTCCCCCACATCCTCTTGATTCCCGCCTAGACTTCCAGCCCTACTGGGTCCGCTATGACTCCTGAACCTTCGTCTCTTCCTTCCCTCCGTCTCTTCCCCCTGAGGCTTCCATGCGTCACCGTCGCGCCGGATACCGACTCGGTCGTACCTCTTCGCACCGCGCCAGCACGCTGCGGAACCTGGCCATCGGGCTGTTCCAGCACGGGCAGATCACGACGACCATCCCGCGGGCCAAGTGCCTGCAGCCGATGGTCGAGAAGCTGATCACCACGGTGAAGCACGCGATGGACAAGGCCGACGCGGCCGGCGATCCGAAGCTGGCGGCCCGCGAGATGCTGCACGCCCGTCGGATTCTCGAGGCGCGTCTGGGCGGCGACAAGCGTGCGTTCGACTGGCTGTACACGCCCAAGAAGCCCACCGAGGCCGAGACCGCTCTGGTGGCCGAGCTTCGCGAGCGGGCCGAAGGGTACTTCCCGGTGCCCGCCTCCGACCAGGTCGAGCGCAACCGCTACGGCGAGGTCCGCAAGAGCCCCCGCCTGACCAAGCACATCATCGAGAACGTTGTGCCCAAGTTCCGCGATCGCGCGGGCGGGTACACCCGCATCGTCAAGCTCGGGCGTCACCGCCTGGGCGACGCCGGCGAGATCTGCCTGATCCAGTTCTGCGGCAGCGAGCAAGGCCCGGAGATCTCCGGAAAGGGCTCGACCCGCCGTCAGATCGGCAAGCGCCGGGCCGAGTTCGCGGCCAAGCGGCTGGCCGAGGTGAAGGCCGCGGTGCCAGCGAGCTGATCGGTTCTCGTCAGATTGACAAAGACAACGACCCCGGCGAGTTGCCGGGGTCGGTTGCTTTTTGTCAGAGCCGCAGGTGTGAGCACGCGAGTGCGCGCGCGATCTCGCATTGTGCGCCAAGCACCCCGCCTGGCCGGTCGCACACCACCCGCTCGGCGCCCCGGCGAGTGGCGCGTTGGTTGGGAAGGGGGTGGCGGTCGCGCGGCGGGCCTGCCCTCTTCCGCCAACCTCGCAGAGCCCAGTTGACACCTCCCCCGCACGCGGGGGGAGGGGGCCGATCTCACCGCTCCGCCGCGGCCCAGGCGTCGTCGATCGCCTTGACGTACTCGGCCGGGTTGCGGAGCAGTTCGGCCATGCAGTCCGGGCAGCAGAGGCGGATGAGGCGGCCACCGACGACCACCTCGGTGGGGTGCTCGCCGTCGGCCACGGCGTGCTGGGCGACCACGCAGTCGGTCATGGGGTAATGCTCGCGCTGGGCGTCGGCGGCCGCCTTGTCGAGGGTGTGCAAGGAGGTCTCGGGGTCGCTCTGGAAGTCGGCGATGCAGCCCTCGCAGCAGAAGCGCACCAGGCGGTTCTTGTAGATCATGTTCACCGCGTCATCGCCCATCTCGTGGCCCTCCATCACCAGGCAGGTGGTGATGGGGTAGAGCGGCAACTGATCGGCGATGAGCAGTTCGTCCATCTTGGCAAGCGTCGCGGCGGGGTCGGCGTCGAAACGCCCCTCGCAGCGGGTGCAGCAGAAACGGACCTCGCGGCCCTCAAACTCCTTGACCACGCCACGGCTGGGGTCCATCTCGCGGGAGTCCAGGACCGGGCAGTTGGGCAGGTAATAGGCGTAGACGAGCGGCATCTGGTCACCCTCGGCGGCGGCGTGCTCGGGGTGGTCGTGCCCGTGGTGATTGTCGGGCTGGGCGGCGCGGGCCTGCTCGATGAAGGCGGCCTTGCGCTCGGTGGACCAGGCGATGAACTGGGTGTCGCAGCCGGGGCAGCAGAAGCCGAGCTGCACGCCGTTGACGGTGGCAAAGGTCTTGCCGTCGATGGGCTCGTTGCCGATCGGGCACATGGCGTTCACGGCGGCGGGGGTTGCGGCCGCGGGCTGGACAACGGACGTGGCGGGCTGGCGGGTCTGCTTGGGGGCCTGGGAGG
>CAZHKB010000107.1:0-8682 GCA_964533405.1 uncultured Phycisphaeraceae bacterium
GTCCAGCCCTGGCCGGTGCCGACGAAGGCGATCCATGCCTTGTTGGTGATGCGGGCGTGGGCGTTGGTGAAGGTGGTGGCGGGGAAGGTGGACTTCCAGAGTGGGTTGAGGATGAAGCCGTCGGCGCGGCTGTCGCCGCCCGCGCCGGCCTCACCGGCGGTGAGGTTCTGCCAGAGGAAGGAGAGGTCGGCGCACATGGAGGCGGCGGTGGCGTCGCCCGCGTTGAACTCGTTGACCCACTGGCCCGGGTTGTCGCCCAGGCCCGGGACGTCGGTGTCGTCGATGCGGTGGGGCAGGCCCTTGGTCATGACCAGGCAGCGGACCTGGGTCTGGAGATTCTGGGCGAGCAGGTGGGCGCGGATGGGGTCGCGGATGCGGGTGGTGAACTCGGTGTAGGTGCAGCCGCCGGGGAGGGCGAGGAACTGGCCGGCCTGCTGGAGGTTGTAGACGTTGACGTCGGGATGGATACCGGGAAGGTTGCCGACGCCGCCGGGAACCTTTGCGGAGCCGGCGTAGTACTCGGCCACGTTGCGGGAGTCTGCGCTGCGCGAGTCGTAGACAACCAGGACTTCCCGGGGCTGGAGCTGGGCGGAGGCGGTGGAGGCGACGAGGGCCATGGCCCAGGGTGCGACGAGGCGGAAGCGATGGGGCATGGGCACTCTCTCCAGAGTGGTTGGGGGTGGGCGAGGCGGGTGCGGGCCGCAGCGCGGCGAGCGCATCGCGATGGACCCGACATGATCGGGTAGATGGGCCGGTAAGTCGAGAGGTTGTTCGCGTGGGAACGGTGGGAGTTGCGGGAAATGACGATTGTGCTTGGGATGTGTTCGTATGATTGGGGGGTGACGGTGGGGCAAGCGTGCGGGTGTCGGGGTGACGAGGTGTTGGGGCACGAAGGCTCCGAAGCGGGTCCGGGCCGCGCCCTGGGCACCTGGGTACCTTGGCACCGCAATCGCTTGCCGCCTTGGCACCTCCCTTTGGACGCCACATGCCACCGATTGATGACGACGGCCAAGGCGGGGTGCGTGTGGCCGTCAAGGTTGTGCCCGGGGCTTCACGCAATGAGATCGCGGGGGTGCTGGGGGACCGGGTGAAGATAAGGGTGGCGGCCGCGCCGGAGGATGGGAAGGCGAATCGGGCGGTGTGTGCGTTGATCGCGAAGGCGGTGGGGGTGAAGAAATCGGCGGTGACGGTGCTGAGCGGGGCGAGTGCGGCGGAGAAGGTGATCGGGATTGCGGGCGTGGCGGCGGAACGGGTACGCGAGGGGTTGAGGGTGGAGTGAGGCCGCGTTTCGATCAGACGCGGGCGGCCACTGGCCGCCGATCGCTCGTTGGACCCGAGCAACTCGACCGCCCGGCTCCCGCCGGGGGCTCGGATCGTTGCACGTCGGAGCGGAAACGCCAACTCGTAGGAGTCGAACTCTGCATGGGACATAACGGGAGCACCTGCGCCCGAGGCGCTCGACCTGTGGGGTGCGCAAGGTGTAGCCGCATCCGCTGGGGGCGTTGCTCAGGTCGGGGTCGGCCCGGACGACGGCTCGGGCTTCTGGAGCCTCGCGTACACCGCGGCCACCCCGAGCATGATCGCGCCAAGCGCCATGAACACCACGACGCGCCATGCGAGCGCGACGCCAGCCATGTCGTACACGACGGCCTTCACGACCGCGAGCCCGAGGACGCCGAGGCCGGCCCATCGGGCCGCAGCGATGCTCCCAAGGCCCTTGAGCCGCCGCCGCCGGCAGCGTCGTTGCCGACATGGGCGATTCCCGCCGCACTCGGTGTGGTGGCGCTGGTCTTGCTGGGGAGGAAGTGAAGTGAGGTCGAATGCTCAGCGCATGGCTCAGGCGCTTCGTCTCCAAAAGCGGCGTTCTGCCCTGTCGGTTCCGCGCGTCAACCAGTTGACCAGGCGGAACCGCCGACTCAAGCGGGGCGTGGCATCCGCCGCAAAAACTGGCGTGCCAGGTGGTTCGCTGTCCGCGTCGATGCCGCTGGTTGTGGTGGGCGGTCTGGCTCTGTGGTTCTTCACCAGAAAGGGACGCCGCAAGTGAGCCGTTCGCGGTCCATTCCGGGTACGCTGCGGGCTTTGGCCGGGGCTGTCGCCCTGGCCTTTGCAGGATGCAGCGTTGCCCAGGGGCGGGCCATTATCGAATGGATCACGCGTGGATCAGGTGCAACTGACGGAATTGGTCATCGAACGGGATCGGCTTCGGAGGAAGCTCCGCTCCCATTGGTGGGCGGGCGTTGCGATGCTGCTGCTGTTCCTGCTAATGACCTCGCAGGCAGCGTGGTACAGAGCCAAGGTGGACACGATTCGAGAGAACTGTCAGAAGTCGGGGGTGTCCTTTGACGCTCTCGACACGCTCCGGATTCGCTGGGCTCGGTGACCCCGGCGGCGGTGGAGCGAATCAGCGGGACTGGGTTGCGCCCATCGAGTCTTTCACGACGACAGCCTTGGCGGGGTTGAAGACGGAACTCGACGGCGGCTGTGGCACCGAATAGGACGGCATCGGTGAAGTTGGAGGTTGGGGCGAACACCCTGCGGGCTGGAGCGAGGCGGTGTCCGGCATCGCCGCAATCGGTGCATCGACGCGAACTGGCTCGGGCGCGACAGACGCGTCCGACGCCGGATGCTCGAGACGTAACGATCGCCCGGCCAAGGCTCCCAGCACGTCCTCGATGGCGCTCAGCCTGCGCTCCAGGGCTTCGACGCGGTGATGCAAGGGAACCTGCGACAAGAGCCACCTCCAGTCACAAGTTAGTTTACACTAACCACAATCTCCTGTCAAGCGAATCTCTGGAGATCAAAGAGCCCGATCGGGTGCATGGTCGTGCCGCGCGTGGCAAGGTCGGCCAGAACCTCACCGATCACCGGGGCGAACTTGAAGCCATGCCCGCTGAAGCCGCAAGCGACGGCGACGTTGGTGTGCCCGGGATGCAGGCCGATGACGAAGTGCAGGTCGGGCGAGTTGGTGTACAGGCACGTCCGCACCGCGAGGGTCGGGCCGTCGCCGGCGGGCAAGTGCGCTCGCAGGAAGCCGCGGACCTCTTGCTCATCGGCGGTCGTGATGGTGCGATCGACGTGGTCGGGGTCGGTGGGCGTGGCCCGCCAGTGACGGGCGGACTTGAGCCCTGGTCCGCGCTCGTCGATGGGGAAGCCGTAGTAGGCGTGGCCATCTGGAGCCTCGACCGCCCAGCAGGGGAATCGTCCGAGCGTGAACCGGTCGCGGCGTGTGGGGTCGGTCCACAGCAGCGCCTGCCTCGTGACCACGAGCGGCACGCCCAGATGCTGCATGACCTTGCCCGACCACGCGCCAGCCGCGATGACGAGCGAGCCGGCCTCGTACACGCCGCGCGTTGTTTCGACGCGCACGCAGGGCGGCATCGCCGACCATCGCACGGCGGGCTCATGCCCGTGGATCTCGGCCCCGGCGACCATCGCCTGCTCGGCCATCGTCGCCACGGCCAGTTCGGGCGCGACATAGCCGGCGGTGGGCTCCCACAGGCCCACGAACCGCTCGGGGAGGGCGAACAGTGGGAACTCGCGGCGCAGCGTGGCGGCATCCAGGTCGCGATGCGCCAGGCCATGCGCCCGCGCGCTCGCAAGAGACCCCGGAACCAGTTCGCCCTCCGGCGGCCCCGCGAACACCGCCCCGGTCTGCCGGAACACGTCGGCACCGGCCCGCTGGTTCATCTCGAGCCACAGGGCGTGGGCGCGCTTGAGCAGCGGCACATAGTCCGGATGCTCGTAGTAGGCGAGGCGGAACAGGCGGGACTGACCGTGGTGCGAGCCTGCCTCGTGGGGGATGGCCCGCGCGTCGAGCCCCAGCACCCGCACGCCACGCTCCGCGAGCGCGCGACAGGCGGCGGCCCCCATCGTGCCCACACCAAGCACGATGACGTCGAAGCGCCCAGCCATCAGCGCAGCCCTCTCAGATCGACCACATCAGAGAACCCCCGGCAACCACCTCAGAACAGCCTCTGCTGCGTCGTGTCGTTCTTGGGACGACCGGCCATCTCCTGGATCTCGTGGATGAAGTCGCTCAGCGTCTTGAACTGCTCATACTCGGAGGCGAAGCGGATGTACGCGACCTCGTCGATCTCGCGGAGTTTGCCCATGACCCGCCGTCCAATCTCGCTGGAGGGGACCTCGCGGTCGAACTCGCGGCTGACCTCGTCCTCGACTTGGTCCACGATGCGGGCCTTGGCGTCTTCGGCGATGGCCCGCTTGCCGCAGGCGGCGGCGACGCCGCGGGCGATGTTCTCCCGGCTGAAGGGCACGCGGGAGCCGTCCTTCTTGATGACCATGAGGCGTGTGGTCTGCTCGACGCGCTCGTAGGTGGTGAAGCGGCGCTCGCACGCGACGCACTCTCGGCGACGGCGGATGACCCGCCCCGCCTCGGCCGAGCGGGAGTCGATGACCTTGTCGTTGTCCTTCGAGCAGTACGGGCAGATCACGGCGTTGCTCCCCGGCGACGCCCAGTGTAACCCGCCGACGTGCCGGGTGCCGTGGCCGCGGCTCTGAGCGGCCACGCCCCGTGCGCCCGTTTGCCCGGTCGCCGGCGTCGTGCGGCGCACTCGTGTGTTGCGTCAACGCGGCCGCGCACTCCGCGTGCCCACGCAGGCGGCCGCGTTCAGTAGTTCGGCGTCGGCGCCCGGAAATCCTCGAAACGAACCGACCGAAAATACGCGATCGTCCTGGCCAGCCCGTCATCGACCGAGACCTTGGGTGACCATCCGAGCTTCTGCTTGGCCAGCTCGATCACCGGCTGACGCTGCATCGGGTCGTCCTCGACCGCCGGTTTGCGGACGATCTTCGACTTCGACCCTGTCAGCCGGATCACCTTCTCGGCCAGTTCCAGGATGGTGAACTCGTCGGGGTTTCCCAGGTTCACCGGTCCCACGAACTCCGGCCCGGAATCCATCATCTTCACGAACCCGTCGATCAGGTCATCGACATAGCAGAACGAGCGTGACTGCTCGCCGGTGCCGAAGATCGTGATCTCTTGGCCAAGCAGAGCCTGCCTGATGAAGTTGGACACCACACGCCCGTCGAACGGGTGCATGCGCGGGCCGTACGTGTTGAAGATTCGGACCACCTTGATCTTGACGCCGTTGGACCGGTGGTAGTCGAAGAACAGCGTCTCGGCGGCCCGCTTGCCCTCGTCGTAGCAGGCGCGGGGGCCGATGGGGTTGACGTTGCCGCGGTAACTCTCGGGCTGCGGGTGGATCTCGGGGTCGCCGTAGACCTCGCTGGTGCTCGCCTGGAAGACCTTGGCCCGGCATCGCTTGGCCATGCCCAGCACGTTGATGGCGCCCATGACCGAAGTCTTCATGGTTTTGATGGGGTTGTATTGATAGTGCCCGGGGGCCGCCGGGCAGGCGAGGTTGTAGATCTCGTCGACCTCGAGCCACAGCGGGTGCGTGACATCGTGTCGGATGAGCTCGAAGTTCGACTTGCCCAGCAGGTGGGCGACGTTGCCCTTCTGGCTGGTGAAGAAGTTATCGATGCAGATGACATCATGCCCGGCGGCGACCAGGCGGTCGCACAGGTGCGAGCCAAGAAATCCCGCGCCGCCGGTGACCAGAACGCGCTTGAGGCTCATCCATCTCTCCCCGAGGCACCGGGCCGCTGCGAGTTCGGGGCCGCGCTCGTCACCGCGCTGGGCGCCCCCGCGCCGCTCCCGCCCGTGGTCGTCGGGCTCGCCATCGCCGCCGACCCCAGCGCGCCAGCATTCTTCTTCAGATATGCCGCGTACTCCCGGATCGCCTCCACCGGCTTGCGCCGAGGCAGCCACCCCAGACCCCAGTCCGTCACCGAGAGGTCGGCGCAGGTGTAATCCTGATAGAACTCCCGAACGCTCGGCGGCATGTCGAAGTACTCGGTGGGCGATTGGCCGCTCGTGAGGCCGAGCGCCTCGCGGATGGCCTCGAGCATCTGGTTGAAGCTCGTCGCCCGCCCCGATCCCACGTTGTACACGCCCGCCGTCACGTCGTGGCGCTCCCCCAGCCCCGCCGCCGCCAGGCAGCACTCGACCACGTCGTCCACATGGACCTGGTCGCGGGCCTGCTCTCCATCGGCAAATAACCGCGGCGACTTGCCCCCAAGCAACTGGCGCGTCAACTGGTGGACCATGGACCCCATCTTGCCCTTGGTCTGCTCGCCCGGCCCGAACACGTTGAAGAACCGCAGCCCGACCACCCACGGCTCCGGATCGCCCGCCTCGGTCGCCACCCGAGTCGCCCGCCGGTGCAGCCCCTCCATCAGCCACTTGCTGAATCCGTAGACGTTATTGGGTTTGCCCGCGGCCTCCAGCGGGAAGGGCACGCGCTCCCCGGTCTGCGGCGGGGTGCCATAGGTGGCCGCGCTCGACGCGTACACCAGCGGAATCCGCCGATCCACGCACGTGTTCAGCAGCCACTGGAACGACTCGGAGTTGGTCGTGACCATCTTCCGCTGGTCGGTCTCGGTGGTGTCCGTGATCGCGGCGAGATGGAACACATGCGTCGGGTTGATCTCCTCGAACTCCGCCCCCCAGTCAAGCTCCTCGACGTGCTCGGCGATCAGCCGGCCCTTGAACGCCCCGACACCCCAGCGCTCGCATGCCATCCCGACGTTCTTCCAGTCGCCCGTCAGAAAGTTGTCCACGATGATGACGTGGCCCGAGGGATCGCGCTTCTGCAGCGCGGCCACCAGATTGGCACCCACAAACCCGGCCCCGCCCGTAACCACATAGACGCCTGATTCGGCCATGCCGGCATCGTATGGGGCCCCCGCCCGTGGCGTGGCTGCGGGCTCGGCGTGGCGTGGTCACGGGTCCGGGTGCCGAGGCCCGCGGCTTTGAGCGGCCATGCCGCCTCGCACCCTAACGGGTGATTCGAGCGTGGTCGCTCAGAGGCGCGACCACGGCGCCCGCTTACTCAATCGGCGGCTCCCCCATCGCCTGCGTTGTTCCCCCAACCTCGTCCCCGCACAGCACCTGGCACATCGCCTGCTCATAGAGGCTGCCCTTCTCGCCATACCGGGGCAGGATGACCATGTCCAGCACGCCGTCCTCGCACTTGGCCCGCAGGTCGTGCTCGAACACGCTGAAGCCGATCCGGATCGTCCGCAGCCACCCTTCCGGCGGCCTCTCGCCGCCCTCCGGATACGCGATCGCGACGCCCCCCAGAATCCGATTCAACCCCCACGACCACAGCCCGCGGATCGCCTGCTCATCGCCGCCCAGACCGTCCCAGTCCACATCAAGGGCGATCGGCGATCCGACCAGCCCGCAGATTCGCCGCATCAGCCTCGGCGCAACCGCGTCCCGGTACACATCCAGCGACGCCGCGTACCCATTGGGCGGCAGCGTCCCCATCGCCTCGGGATACTCGCTCCACTGCTCGGGCAAACCCGCCAGCACCCCGGGGATCAGCCCTGCCAGCTCGTCGCTGCTGTACCACCCGTCCGGCTGCCTCAGATCGACCCGGTACACCAGGTCCGGCCCATCCAGCACCAGGCTCCGCTCCATCCAGTCGCCCGACGCCTCGATCCGGATCGACCGCAGGCGGGCCGACTCGATCGGCACGCCCCGCGTCGCCACCTCGACCGCCGCCGCCAGTCCCGGGCAGAAGTCGGTGTCGAGCCAGTTGATGAGGACCGCTCCATCGTCCTGCGCGGCAAACAGCCCGAGCAGGCCGGTCAACTCGCACCGCACCTGGACTTCCCGCCCGATCACGCCCGCGCACGCCTCGGTGACCGCCGCGGTCAGCAGCGGCAGCGTCTTCAGTTCGGGCAGGTCGATCCACTCATCGTCGCCGGGCATCTCGGGGGCGGTGTCATACGTCGAGGCCACGACCTCATGGTCGCCGAACGCGCTCGTGTTTGCTCCGCCCGATTCGCCGAACGCCGCGGACATCGCGTCGCCCACGGCGCCCATGGCCTGGCCCATCGCATCACCCAGCGCGCCCATCGCCTCGTCCATCGCGGCCTCGACGGCCGCCATCTGCGGCCCGATCGTCGCCAGCAGGTCGAACTTCCACTGGCCATCCTCCTCGACCATCACGCACTGCAACGTGTCAAGCACGGGCGCGTCCGGGTCGCCCACCGGCATGACATGCATCGGGATCGTGATGTTCCCGTCCACTTCCGCTGCATCGCCGATCTTGAACTGCACATTCGGGGGCGTTGGTCCGCTGAACCCGCCCGCCTCGAGCGTGGATCTCGTCAGGCAGGCGATCATCGCCGCCGCGTCCTGCCGCCCGTTGGCGTCGATGAACGATTGGAGCACGCGAGTCGCCCCGGCGGCGCGGTCGGTGGACATGGCGATTCTCCGTTCTTGGGCACGGGAACCCGGGCGCGGATGACGCCCGCGGTCTTCGCCAGGAGAATACGCGAAAGTTCGCCCAGACGGGCCAACGGGGTGGCACACGTGCCGCTCTGGGCAGGCTTGCCGTCCCGCCACAACGGAGCACGCCTCCGCAGAGCCGGAAACATGCCACCCGGACACCGAAACTTGCCTCACCCCCCGATCTCAAACGTCACCGACGCCCAGTACGACTTCCAGTCCGCGTCCTCGCGACCCTGCGTCCTGGTCATGTGCAGCGTCGTGACCATCCACGCCCCGCCATGCGTCGCCGTCAGCATCGCGCGTCCCTCATCATCCGTGTACACCTCGATCAGTTCCTCGTGGGTCGCCGCGGCGAC
>CAZHKB010000108.1:0-8669 GCA_964533405.1 uncultured Phycisphaeraceae bacterium
CCCCAACATCCCCCACGGGCCCCCTCTGCGTTCCCAACCCACTCGCCTTGGCCATCTCAAATCTCGACTCTCAAGTCCCCTGGTTCGACCTCTCTCTCTCAAACCACCCCCTCTGAAATCTCAAGTCTCAAATCCTCCTCTTCATTCCCCGCATTCATCCCCCGCTCTCCTTCCCGCGCCGCCTCCCTCCTCTCCCGCGCTGGCGCCCCACTCCGTCCGCCGTAGTGCCGTCCAACGGTGCGCCCCGCCCACTCGCGCCGCGCCAAACGAACCCGCAGACGGTTTCGGTCGATACAGTCTCACCGGTTTCGGCCCCTTCGCGTTGGGCCGACGCGGGTCGGTGGCCATCACCCCGATGGGCCGGTCCGCGGTGAACAGGCGATCCATCGCCGGGCTTCGACCTCAACCCCTTGCACGAGAACCAGTTATGTCGCTCAGGCAGAAAATTGCGGACAAGAAAGCCGTCATTGGCATCATCGGTCTGGGATACGTCGGGCTGCCTTTGGCCCGCGCGTTCCACATGGCCGGGTTCAAGGTGATGGGGTTCGACATCGATGAGTCCAAGATCGTGGCGCTCAAGGAGGGGCGGAACTACCTGAAGCACCTGGGGCCGGACTTTGTCAAGGACATGGCCAAGAGCGGCCGGTTCGAGCCGACGGCCAACATGGGTCGCCTGGGCGAGGCCGATGCGGTGATCTCGGCCGTGCCGACCCCCCTTGGGCCGCACCTCGAGCCCGACATGTCGTACGTGATGCAGACGACCTACGACATCGCCAAGACGCTCCGCCCCGGGCAGCTGGTGGTGCTCGAGTCCACGACCTATCCCCGCACGACGCGCGATGACATGCTGCCCGTGCTCGAAAAGGGCGGGCTCAAGTGCGGCAAGGACTTCTACCTGGCGTTCAGCCCGGAGCGCGAGGACCCGGGCCGCAAGGACTTTGACACCCAGACCATCCCCAAACTGGTCGGCGGCATCGACAAGGAATCCGGCGACATCGCCTTCGAGATGTACAAGCACGCGATCAAGAGCGTCGTGAAAGTCTCGTCGGCCGAGATCGCCGAGAGCGCCAAGCTGCTCGAAAACATCTTCCGCGCCATCAACATCGCGATGATCAACGAGATGAAGGTCGTGCTCACCGCCATGGGCATCGACATCTGGGAGGTCATCGACGCGGCCAAGACCAAGCCGTTCGGCTTCATGCCGTTCTATCCCGGGCCGGGCCTGGGCGGGCACTGCATCCCGATCGACCCGTTCTACCTGACCTGGAAGGCCCGCGAGGTCGGGCACGCCACCAAGTTCATCGAACTCGCCGGAGAGATCAACCGCGGGATGCCCGAGTATGTGGTGCATCGGCTGATGCTCGCGCTCAACGATCGCGGCAAGGCGATCGGCAAGAGCAAGCTGCTCGTGCTGGGCGTGGCCTACAAGCCCGATATCGACGACCTGCGCGAGAGCCCTTCGTTCGAGCTGATCGAGAAGTTCAAGGACCTCGGGGCCGACGTTGAGTACAACGACCCGCACATCCCCGAGACCCCCAAGGTCCGCCGCCACGACCTGAAGCTTCGCTCGGTGCCACTTAGCCCGGCCATGCTGGCGGGCTACGACGCGGTGGTGATCGCGACCAACCACAGTGACTACGACTACGCGATGATCGGAAAGAACGCCAGGCTCATCATCGACACGCGGAATGCGATGAAGGGGTTTGAGAGGCGCGATCACATCGTGATGGCGTGAGCGCCAGCAACGGAGCCGATCGCGCGAGCGATCGGGCAGCGCACGGACTGATGGGGTCGCTGGAATCGCCGGGGGCCGCGGTTGTGTTGCGCGCGGAGTGGTGCGCGATCGAAGTTGACGCCACCGACGTGGGCGGTGGGTGCGACCGGGCCGGCGCTCCGGTTGGCAGGTGCCCGACTGCTCACGCAGTCGGTTCGGTTGGTGGTGGGATGCTCACGGCGCGCCATCGCGTGACATGGCGAACATGGCGGTCCACATGGTTCCCAGCATCGCCATCAGGACGAGCCCGGAGATGATCTTGGCGCGGGGCCACGGCCTGGGCGTCGAGGAGCCGCAGAGCTGAATCACGGTCAACCCGAGCACTCCGACGAGTGATGCCGGAAGCGACCAGAGGCGACCCTCAGCGGCCTCTGTCCCGGCGAGAAACAACCACATGGCCGGGGACCAGAGCATGACAACGCTGAGCCATTCTGCCAGCGGGCCGGGCCGAGCGGATAGTCTCAGGCGGTATCGAGCTTGGCGTCGGCGTGCTGGTGCGCCTTGCTGTTCGATGTGGATGAAGTCGAACGCCAGCAAGACAGCCGTCACGATTGCCGTGACCCATGTCAATCGCCCGTAGGCGAGCGCGGAGCCTGCCACCATGCCGGCCACGATGAGCACTTTGCTCAGCCACCGTGGCAGGCGGATCGCATCGGCCGGGGCGGTTGCGTAGAGGTAGGCCAGCCATGTGAGGCAGAGGGACTGTGACGCGGCCCCAAGCCACGGCGCGACGAGGCGGAACAGGATGGGGGAGAGGAGCGTGCCGAGCACGCCCAGGAGCCAAAGTGTGAGCCGGGTGTGTCTGGACACGGTGGGAGTTTATGGACGGGGCTGGTTGCGCGAGCCCTCGAGCAGCGCACGGCGTGAAAGGGTTGCCAGACTTGCCGGGGGCTTCGGTTGTGTTGTGCGTGGGACCAGACGCGTGCTTGAGGCTTGCTGCTGCCGCCGCCGAGGTGGGCCACAGGTGCGATCGGGCCTGCGCTTCGGTTGGCGGGTGCCCGACTGCTTGCGCAGTCGGTTCCATTGGCGTGTGAGTGGCGCTTACATCTTGAACGAGGCGAGGTCGTCGTCGGTGGGGTTGGGTGATGGAGCGGGTGGGCTGGTGGCTGCGGGCTGGGTTGTGGTCGCAACCTGCACGCGATCGGGGATTGAGGGTGTGACAGGGGCGGTTGTTGGGGCGGTTGTCACTGCCTCGACGTCATCGACTGCGGGCCCGCCGGTGGCCGGGTCGGGGAGCGCGGTTGTGGTGGTGATCGCGCCGAGCATCTTGCGCCAATCGCTACCGGGATTTTGCTCGAGGACGCTGAGGAGGCCCACGAAGTCCCGCACCGTCTCGCGCGGGGTTTGGAAGGAGGCCGCGCCCATGCGGCGGTTGCAGTCATTCAGATACGCCTCGATGCCCTCGTCGGGCAGGAACGCCGACTCGGGTCGCTCGGGGGTGGCGTACGCCGCGTGGACCCGGCGGATGTTGTGGAGCATGACGACGCACTCGCCCGCGGTCAGGCTCTGGAGCGTGATGACGGGGCCGGAGAGGTCGACCACGTTGTCCTTGGCGAAGCGGTTTCGCTGCAGGCGCTGGGCGAGGGCGGGGTAGGAGTACAGCCCCCGGCGTGGGTCGGTCAGGCAGTCGTCGGTCGCGGCGAAGATGAACCCCAGCCCCTGCACCGAGCCTTGCAGGCAGTCGTTGACGATGCGGAGGATCGCCTCGTAGTTGCGATCTCGGGCGATCTTGTTGTTCAGGCGGTGCGAGAGCACCGCCAGCTCGTCGATCAGCACGAGCAGGCCCTTGTACCCCGCGATGCGGCTGAACGCGGCCAGCAGCTTGAGGTAGTCGTACATCGTCGCATCGTCGATGATCGTGCGGACACCAAGATCGTCCCGGGCCTCGGTGCGGGTGGTGTACTCACCGCGCAGCCAGCGGATCGCTGATTCGCACAGCGCCGAATCCTGGGACTCGTGGCCCTTGTAATATTGGGCCAGGACGTGGGCGAAGTCGTAGCCGGCGATGAGGTCCTGGAGCGGCTGGAGGCGGCGGTGGACTTCCTTGGTGACATCCTGGGCGGTGCCGCCGGCACTGGTGATCTCGAAGGCCAGGTCGCCGATCCAGCGTTCGACCAGGTTCGACAGGCCGCCGCCGTCGGGCTTGGAGCGGGTGGCGAGGTTCTTGGTGAGTTCGGAGAACATGGCCCGGGCGTAGCCGGTGGTGCCCTGGAGTCGCCGCTCGGTGGTGATGTCGGCCTGGGCGACGACGAGTCGGCGTTCGAGGGCGACGGCGCGGATGATGTTGAGGAAGAAGGTCTTGCCCGCGCCGTACTTGCCGACGACGACACGCACGGCCGCGCCGCCATCTTCGATGCGCTTGAGGTCCTCGATCAGGGCGTTGACCTCGGGTTTGCGGCCGACCTGGATGTGGGCCAGGCCGATGGCTGGCACGACGCCCGAGGAGAGGCTGGAGAGGATGGCGGCGCGTTCGCGGGAGGTGATCGGGGGCATGGGGGAGGGTATGAGCCGGAGAGGGGAGTTGAGCCACTTGGTGGGGAGGGGATGTGATTCACCCGCGCCGTGGCCATGTGGTGGCCGACTGCGTGCGCAGTCGGTTCTTTGCCGAACGTCGACCGCTTGCGCGGTCGGCCGCATCGGGGCAAGCCGCACTACACTTGCCTCCCATGATCGACCTGAAGCACCTGCGTGAGGCTCCGGACCATTATCGGGAGGGATGCCGGAAGAAGAACATCCGGGCGGATATCGACCGGATTCTCGCTCTCGACGAGCAGCGGCGCGGCTTGCAGGGGCGCGCTGATGCGCTCAAGGCCGAGCAGAATCGGATCGCCAAGGAGAGCGGGCCGCTGATCGGGAAGATGCAGGCCTCGCTGAAGGCGGCCTCGCCCGGCGACAAGGCGCGGCTGGAGGCGGAGCTGGCGGAGTTGAAGGCCAAGCCGGCCAAGTTGAAGGAGGAGATTGCGGGGCTGGATGGGCAGGCCACGGCGATTGAGCCCGAGTTGCACGGGCTGCTGCTGGCGGTGCCGTTGCCTCCGGATGCGGACGTGCCGGTGGGTGCGGGGTCGGAGGACAACGTGCAGGTACGGGTGTGGAACCCGCCCGCGCGGGATGGATTGCCGGCGTTCGATGCGGCCAGATCGTTCGAGTCGCAGCGCGGGTTCAAGCCCAGGTCGCACCTCGAGTTGATCCGCGATCTGGGGCTGGTGGACTTCGAGCGCGGCGTCAAGATCGCGGGCTCGCGGTCGTACGTGCTGACGGGCGACGGCATGCGCCTGCACAACGCGGTTCTGCAGTTCGCGTTCGGCTTCATCACGCGGAATCACGGATTCCGGGCCACCAGCGTGCCGGTGGTGGTGCGCGAGGAGACGATGGTCGGCACCGGGTTCTTCCCGGGCGGGCGCGAGCAGGCGTACCACATCGAGGAGAGCAAGCGGGGGTCGCAGCACGACCTGTTTCTGACGGGCACGGGCGAGGTCGGGCTCATGGCGATCCACATGGATGAGATCCTAGATGAGAGCCAGTTGCCGCTGAAGTACGCGACGGTCTCGACGTGCTTCCGGCGCGAGGCGGGGGCCGCGGGCAAGGACACGGCCGGGCTGTACCGCATCCACCAGTTCGACAAGGTGGAGCAGGTGGTCATCTGCCGCGCGGATGAGCAGGAGTCGCGCCGCTGGCACACGGCAATGATCGGGATCGTCGAGGAGCTGCTGCAAGCCCTCGGCCTGCCGTACCGCCTGCTGCAGTGCTGCACCGGGGACCTGGGAGCGAAGAACGCGGACATGATCGACATCGAGTCGTGGATGCCGGGGCGCGGCGAGGTGGGCAAGGATGGGGCGCCCGCGGGTGCGTATGGCGAGACGCACTCGGCCAGCCGGTTGTATGACTTCCAGTGCCGCCGGCTGAACCTGCGGTATCGACCGGCGGGCAGCGGGGAGAAGAAGGGGGCAGCGGTGTTCTGCCATTCCTTGAACAACACGGTGCTGGCCAGCCCCCGGGTGTTGATCCCGATTCTGGAGAACTATCAGAATGCGGATGGGACGGTGACGGTGCCGGGGGTGTTGCGGGGGTTCATGGGGGGGCAGGAGAGGATCGGGTAACGAGCGCGCGGGCGCCGTGCGTTGGGTGGATGGCCGCGGGTTCGGCTGGGTGTCGGAGCGTGGCGGCGACGCACGTCGCGGCTCAACAGAACCGGCCGCGCGAGCAGTCGGCCACTGTGCGCAGGGTTCGCGTGCGGGGACTCGCCTCGTGCTTCCGGCTGGCGACGTTGGGGCACTCCACCTTTGCGTCATTCGGCAGGCTTTGCGTCATTCGCCAGGTGGCCGATCGCCCGCGCGATCGGTTCTGTTGACGCGGCAGGCGATCGCTGGCGCGATCTGGCTGGCGGACTCCGCGTGCTCACGCACGCGGCTCTGTTCAGTCCCCCGCTGGCCTTCCGCCCTTTCTTGGGTCACTGGCGGCCTCCCAGAACTGCCCGCGGCGGCGGATGAGTTGGACGATGCAGAGGCGCTCGATCTGGCGGACGTCGTAGCCGTGCTCGGCGAGGCCTTCGGCCCTTGGCTCGGGGAGCGCCATGCCGTGGGCGTGCCACGGCAGGTCCGCATACTCCGGCTCGAGATCCAGCCGGGCGGGCATCCACTGGTGGTGGAAGCGTGGGGCGGCGACGGATTCGCGGGCGGACCAGCCGTTGATTGCGTGCAGGATGGCCAGGGTCGTGCCGGTGATGATGCGTGGGCCGCCGGAGGCGCCGGCGATGATCTCGACTTGGCCGCTCGCGTCGAGGACGATCGTGGGGGTCATGCTGGACAGCGGGCGTTTGCCGGGCTCGGGGAGGTTGCGGGCGGATTGGCGGAGGCCGTACGCGTTGGGCTGGCCCGGGCGGGTCGTGAAGTCGTCCATCTGGTCGTTGAGGATGAAGCCGTATTCGGGGACCGCCAGCAGCGAGCCGAACTCGAGGTTGATGGTCTCGGAGCAGGCGACGGCGTTTCCCCAGCGGTCGATGACCGAGAGGTGGCTGGTGCCGTGGTCGGTGAGGAGTTCGGCGGCGGCGTCGGGGTCGAGGTAGTGGGCGGGGTCGCGCGGCCCCTGCGACTGGTTGATGAGACCGGCACGCCGATCGAGGTAGTCGCTCGAGAGCAGGCGATCGAGCGGGATGGAGACGAACTCGGGGTCGCCCAGCCAGGCGGCGCGATCAGCGAAGGCGAGTTGGAAGCACTCGATGAGCAGCGCGTCTCGCCACTGGAGCGACCAGCCGCGGCCGTCTGACATGGCGGCGGTAACGGTGTCGGATCGGGACTCGGGACGGAGCTCCTCGTCCCGGAGGGGGAAGTTGTCGAAGCCGAATCCCATGACGTCTGACGGCGGCTCGGGGTGCCAGGTCCGTTCAAACAGGCCGAGCGTCTGGGCCATGGTGATGCCGCCCGAGGAGGGCGGGGGCATGGTGATGAAGGTTCTGCCCAGGGCCTCGAAGCGGAGCGGGGCCGATTCCTGGACGCGGTAACCGCGCAGGTCTTCGCGCGTGATCAGCCCGCCATCGGTCTCTATTGCTCGCACGATCGCCTCGGCGATCGGCCCGTCATAGAACGCCGACGCTCCATCGCGGGCGATCAGG
This sequence comes from uncultured Phycisphaeraceae bacterium, assembly GCA_964533405.1. Lineage (GTDB taxonomy): Bacteria > Planctomycetota > Phycisphaerae > Phycisphaerales > UBA1924 > JACKHA01. The sequence continues at coordinate 7,383 of CAZHKB010000108.1, forward strand.
CGCAGTGCCTCGGCCTGCTCGGGAACATGGATCCGGTCGCCGGGCTTGACGGTGCCGGAGAGCAGGTGGCGTTCCCACACGAAGGCGAAGCGCTGGCGGCACGCGGGGTGCTCCTCGAAGTCCTTGCGCACGGTGTCTGCCGCGCGCACATAGGCCTCGTCGGCCTCGAAGCCCCGCTCGGCCAGGCGGATGGCCGGGGCGAGAACCTGCTGGCGGGTGAGTCGGCCGTATCGCTCGTGGGCGTGCAGCAGCCCCGCGACCGTGCCCGGGACGCCGGCCGACGTGGCGCCGGCGCGGCTGGCCGGCGCCGAGCCCGAGGTTCCATCATCCTCATAGAAGTCGGACGTGATGGTGCCGGGGGCCATCTCGCGGTAGTTGATGGCCACATGGCGCGGACCAGGTTCATACACCTGCCCACGCGAGAAATCGAGCGGCGCGAACTGAATGACCATGAATCCCCCGCCGCCGATGCCGCACGAGAAGGGGCGGACCACCGAGAGCGCAAAGGAGGTGGCGACCGCCGCATCGACCGCGTTTCCGCCGGCGCGGAGGGCTTCGAGGCCGGCGGCGGACGCGAGCGGGTGGTCGGCGGCGACGGCGTGGCGGCGGTAGTCGGCGGCGAAGTCCGGGGCGATGCCGGAGGGACGGGTGGCACAGGCGGAGACGCCCAACGTGAGGGCGAGGCAGAGCAAGGCGGCGAAGGTGAGGGGGCGGGCAGGCATGGGAGCACGGTACCGCGCGAGGGTACTGTGTGAGGAGGCCCTGCGGCTCGGGTACGTTCGGGCGGATGCGATGGAACACACGGGCGATCAGGGCGTCTGACGTGTGGGCGTCGGACCTTGGCGAAGGGGGTTGGTATGCGAAGCGAGTTCGGGATCCGCTCTGAGCAGGTGATGGGGCCGCGGACGGGGCGGGTGGTCGGGCTGGTGCTGGCGTGGCTGGCGATCGGGGTCGTGTGCCTTCCCGCGCGGGCCCAGCAGGTCGTCCTGACCTGGAAGTGGGTCGAGGGCGATGAGCGCCGGTACGTCATCGAGAGCACGATGAAGCACGAGATCGGGCGCGACCCGCCCCCCGGGTCGAGGGATGACAAGCCGCGGCGTGTGGAATCGACGCACATCTTCGACGTGATCGAGCGCGTGCCCGAGGTTGATGACCGGGGCGTGGCGACGGTGACGCGGCTGTACCAGCGGGTGCGGGTGCATGGGACGGACGACGGGGAGGAGGGCGATGGGCCTGGGGGGATCGACGAGTTTGACTTCGACTCCGCGATGCGGAGCGGGTCGGGTG
>CAZHKB010000109.1:0-8645 GCA_964533405.1 uncultured Phycisphaeraceae bacterium
GGCTGGACCTGTACCGGGCGCGGATTCGCGATGATGCGCCGCTGGTCGCCGAGAACCTTGGTTGGCCCATCAACACCCCGGCCAACGAGCTGGACCCCGCGCTGTCGATGAACGGGTTCGCCCTGCACTTCTCGTCGAATCGCGGCGAGGGGTTGCCGGAGGCGGCGGACTCGCGGGGCGAAGACGGCTCCGCTTCGCCGCTCGGAGCATCGCCGACGGCCGAGCGCGCCCCGGGCACCGCGCCCACGCTCGCCGCGCGGTACGCGATCTACTCGACGCTCTCGCGCGAGGTGTTCCGCGAGCGCCAGCCCGTGCTGGCGGGGTTCGGCTGGTCGGCGGCATGGGGCGCGGTGTGGCCCTGGATTCTGCTGCTGGGGCTGACTGCGCTGCTGGCGTACCTGATCCGCCGCTACCTCCGCGACGTGGACCTCAAGAAGCGCTGGCGGCGACTGAGCCTGATCGCCAAGTGCCTGGTGCTCTCATTGGTCATGCACGGGCTGCTGGCGATGCTGTTCACCGTGTGGTACGTCTCGGGCGAGGTGGGCGAACTCATCCGGGGGCAGGGCGGGGGCACGCGGGTCTCGCTGGTCTCCCGAGCGGTCGGCAGCGATCTGGCGTCGCAGATCCGCGGCGGGCTGACGGACCTGACGGTCGCCGGCGAATCGCCCTCGGCGATTCGGGCGACGCCCGCGATCGAGTCCGAGGCCAGGTTCCTGGAGGCGACGTTCTCGGCCGAGCGGCTGGAGACGAGCGATTCGCGGCTGGAACTGGAGCCGGACCAAAGCGCGGCCGACTCGCGCCCGCAGATCGATGCCCCACGCCCGAACCAGCCCGCGCTGGATCCGTTGGCGTCGGCCGCGCCGTCCATCGCGACCCCCGAGGCCGCCGCGGGGCAGGCGGCGGCGGAGGCTCGGGCGAGCCTGAGCACGCAAGAGACGACCGAGCCCGCGCCCACGGCGTCGCTGCCGACGGGGAGCGGGGCGGCCTCGGCGCGGCTCGATGTGTCGCGCGTGCGGACAGGTGAGACGGAGTTGCCCAGCAGCCAATCCCGGAGCGCGGCGGCCGAAGCGGCCCCGTCGGGCTCGCGGGTCGAGCCGGCGGGAGCCGCGGTTGTGATCGAGCGAGCGTCGGGGACCACGGGACCACTGGTGACGCCGCAGTCCACAGCGGCACCGATCCGCGAGGAGTCGACCGTCACGATGTCACCGACCCAGGAGATGGGCGAGCCACAGTCCCCAACGCTGCCGGCCGAAGCGATGTCGAGCGGCGGCGGCTCGGCGCCAGCGCGGCTCGAGGTGTCGCGCGTGCGGGCGACAGACGCGAATCTGTCCGACAGTCAGGCGGCTCGCAGCCGCGTGGAAGCCGCCCCTTCGGGCTCGCGGGTCGCACCGGTCGGGGCGTCGGTGATGATCGCGCCGACGACTGGGCCCAGCGGCGCGGTGGCGACGCCCGCGAGCGCCACGGGCGAGTCACGCGAGGAGTCGCGGGTTGGCGTGACGCCGGTCGAGGCGGGGCAACCGGCGGGCTCGCCCGCGCTGCCGGTCGCGTCGATGAGCACCGACGGAGGCGGCCCGACGCTCGCGCCCGAGCGGACGAGCGGCGGTCCCGACGTGAGTCTGAATGCGACCGGCAACGCGAGCGCCACGGACTCCGCGGCACGGGTCGCAGCCGGCTCGCAGCGCTCAACCCGTCCGGTCGATGCGTCGGCGATCCCGGCGACGGCCGGGAGTGTGTTCACCGCGCTGCCGAGGCCCGCGTCGGTGCCGGGTCCGACCGACCGGTCCGCCGGTGCGGAGCGGACGTTGGAGATCGGAACGCCAGATACGACGGGCCGCACCCAGCCGCGCGGTTCGTTCGAGGCGCCCGCCCTGGCGCAGACCGGCCCCGCCTCGCTGGCTCCGGAGGCTTCACGCAATCGCCCCACCGAGGGTTCGCTCGCCAGCGACAACGCCCGCGCGACAGAGGCCGCCAGGTCCCCCTCGACCAATCCCGGCTCGTCCAGCGCGCCCTCAATCCAGGTCGAGCCCTCCGCCCAGGGGCTCTGGCTCGCACTGCCGGGCGCGCCGAACGCCCATGCCCCGATCGATGAGCAGGGCGACCAGCCCGGCTGGAACCTTTCAGACGCACTGGCCTCCCCCACCGCTCTCCGCCCCGACCTGCTGCCCGGCGCTTCGACGGGAGACATCACGGGCACGTCGCTCGACCCGGCCCGCACAAGCACCTTCGACGCGGATCGGTCGCTGGCCCGCTCGGGCGAATCTCACGCCGACGACCGTGCGGCCTCGTCCTCTCCCGACGCCGTGGCGATCCCCACCACGTCCTCCTCCATCCCGATGGACCTGTCCTCGCGACCGGTTCCCACGCTCGCGCTGCCCGTCGCGACCCAGGAGCCGCCCGCGGGAGCCGCCGTCGAGCCGATCGGCACACTGGCGGGGGTGATCCGCGACTCGCAGACCGGCGAGCCGATTTCCAGCGCTCGGATTCGACTCGATCTGCCCGACACGGCCCCGATCGTGGCCCGCTCCAACGCCCGCGGGCAGTACCGCCTGCGGGTCCCGCCCGGCATCCCGGACAACGTGGCGATCTCGGCTGTCGCGCCGGGGTACACGCCCGCCTCGATCAACGTGAGCGTGGAGGAGATCGAGCGGGCCGAGTCTCGCGGCGGAGCCCTGACGCGGGACTTCGACCTGACGCCGCTGGCGTGGGACGTGGTGCCGATCGAGGGCGATCCGCAGGTCCACCACCTGGGCAACGACGAGTTCGAGGGCGCGATCAACAGCCAGTTCCAGCGCGGCAGCGAGGGGCTGGTGTACGAGGCGACCTTCACGCTGGACGCCAGCCAGGTCGGCGCGGCGATCCGCTCGGCCGAACTGCTGATCCTGGCCAAGGGCGCGCAGGCACGCAACCCGATCCGGATCAACGGGCGTGATCTGGAGGGATTCATCGTGGAAACCCCGCGGGATGGGTCGTTCGGCGAGCTGGTCTTCCGCGTGCCGCCGCGCTGGCTGCGGGCGGGCGCGAACACGATCGAGATCGAATCGGTGCGCGGGAGCAACGACCTGGATGATTTCGAGTTCGTGAATCCCAGGATCAGGCTGAGGCCGAGCGCGGTGCGGTGAGATTCGAGCCGCCGCAAACGGGTCGGAGACGAGGTCGTTGGTCCGTGAGTCTCCCGCAGCCGGCTTATGGTCGCTCACGCCAGCGGCGTCGCATCGCTTCGATCTACGCGGGCGGCGCGCGAAAGCTCGTGGCACCGAGACGATCCATCGCGCCATCGAGATCAATCATACCAATCTCGGCCGCCAGCGAGTGCACGCCAAGCGTCCCCTTGGGATTGAGGTTGAGGCGGGTCGCCACAAGGCGCCCTCTCGCATCATCGACGAGCACGACGTCCGCACGGACCTCGATCGCCAACGCCAGCGCCTCGCCCTCGCCAAGGTCAACGCCCGGGATAGGCTCCGATGCGGTCGCTCGCCGCACAACCAGCCACTCCGGCGGTCGGCCCGCCCAGGTCCGCACGGACTCAGGCGAGAGCGCGTGGCCCAGTTCGGCAATCACCGCCGGTGGCGTCAGAACCGTCCCGAACAGGCGGGGCCGAATATCGACATGCCCGATCTGCACGAGGTAGTTGAAGGGCGAGGTGTCCGACACCACCATCATGGGTTGAGCAGCCAGCGAAGCTCACGCACGTCCTGGTCGATCTCGGCAAGCGTGGTCTCGAGCATGACCCCGTGCCGCTTCAAGATCGCATCCGCGCCGTCATGTGAGGTTCCGAGGCAGGCCGCCAGCTGGGGGTGGTCGATGCGATGCTGACGGAAGAACTCGACCAGAGCCGCTTCCTTGGCGGCGACGCTGGGATCGCTCCCCGACTCTTTGAGAAGGAGCTCCAAACTGCTCGGGATCTCGAAGGTCACGGTCATGGGTTGTCCTAGCAACGGATACGCGCAATGGTACCCTTCGCGGCCGATACCGGGCACTCACCCCGCCACCAGCCCCACCGCCCTGAACTCGTGGCTCGGCAGCACCGCCTGGATGTTCGGATTGCCCAGGTGCACCGACACCAGCTCGCCGATCACGTCGCGGAAGTCGGTGGTGTGCAGCAGGTCGCGTCCCTCGTGCAACTGATCGGGCGCGAGCCCGGGCCACATGCCGGCCACCTTGCGGGGCGCGCCCGCCGACTCCGCCGCCCGGTTGGCCCGCCACACCGGGCCCCCCGCCAGCAGCATGGCGTTGGCCCAGCCGTGGTCGGTCCCTCGCGTGCCGTTCTCCTCCGCCGTGCGCCCGAAATCGGTCATCGTGACCACCACGACGTCCTCGGTCCGTTCACCCAGGTCCCGCATGAACGCGGCCATCGCGCCGGCCAACTCGCCCGCGAGGTTGCCCAGCTGCCCACCCCCGGCCTGGCCCTGGTCGGCGTGGGTGTCCCACCCGCCCAGATCGACCTCGGCGACTTCAAGCCCGACGCCCGCCTTGATGAGCCGCGCCACCTCACGCAGTCGGCGGGCGGTCTCGGTCTGCGGATACTCGGCGGCGGCAACGTACTCCTCGCCGACCACGCCCCGCAGTTGCTCGATTCCGTCGAGCGTCGTGGTCGCGGTCTGGGCCAAGAGGTCGCGGGCCGCCGAGGCCTCCCGGCATCCATCGCATGAGTACGCGTGCTCGAGCGCGGCGGCGATGCGGGCCGGGTCGCCCGCCCCTGCGGGCAGGGTCAGGTCGGAGAGCCCGCGGATCGCGTACGCGGGCGCCTTGCCATGCAGAATGCGGGGCAGCGAGTCGCCGATCGAGACGGCCCGTATCGGCCCGCGCCCCTCGGACGTGGCCAAGTGGCGATTGAGCCACCCGTCGCTGTTGACCGTGTTGCCGATGACGCCCGTCTCCCAGGTGTCCTGCTCCTCGAAGTGGCTCCGCGTGTTGCGCGAATAGCCGACAGCGTGGGCGGCCACCACGAGGTTCTCATCGAAGAGGCCCTTGAGCGGCGCCAGGCGCGGGTGCAGGCCGAAGTGCCCGTCCAGATCGATCGCGCCGGCGTCAACCCCGGGCGAGGCGATCGCCAGCGAGGGTCGCAGGCGGCGGTAGTGCGGATCGCCGAAGGGGACGACCAGGTTCAGGCCGTCGGCTCCGCCTCGCAGAAAGATCACGACCAGCGTCTTGCCCTTGGCGACGGGCTGCTTGCGGATGCGGACGCCGCCAGCCAGCGCGGTCAGCGGGGCCACGCCCAGATACGCCGCCAGCGCGCCGCTGGACTTGAGAAAGTATCGACGTGTGAGTTCCATGGAGCACCCTGGGTTTCGCGGCAGGATTGCCGCCGCCGTCCGCTACCTCTGCTGGATGGTCGACGTCGCCCGCTGCCCGCGCTGCTTGTAGTGCTCGAGCGCGGACTTCTTGTCGGGGAACTCCTCGGCGTTGAAGACAATCCGCGACTCGCCGATGGTCAGCATGTCCCCGTCGACCAGCGGAACCTCAGACACCAGCGATCGCCCGTTGATGAAGGTTCCGTTGGCCGACTTCATGTCGGTGACCACATGCTGGCCGCTCTTGTCGTCGAAGCGGATCTGGATGTGCTTGCGGCTGGCGCGGGCGTCCACAATCTGGACCGGGCAGGCCTCGTCGCGCCCGATCACCATCGTCCGCTTGCCCACCGTGTAGTAATCGCCCTCGTTCGGACCCGACACAATCGTGATCGACGGCATGGAAAAGCCCCTTACCCCGGCGACCGCTTCGCCGCCCGGACGGTCACTGTACCGCGCCGGGGCGAGGGCCGCAATGGTCGTTCGCGCAGCGCCGCCAGGTTCCGGGCGGCGAGCGTCGTGGGGCGGCCCGCTCCCTGCCACACACACCCCGTCCGGACCGGAATACGCCGATTGAGCCTGCCATTGCGCGCATCGGCCGGCGGCACGCATAGGCTGGTGGAAGACCTGGGGATGGCCGGCATGGCGGAGGCCTTGCTGGCGGGGGGCGGAGAGCGGTTGAGCCGGCGCGATGGACCAGGCTCAGAACGCGAAGCAGGAGCACCCGCCATCCAGGGCGCATCGCGCGTGCTTGGCCAGGACGGCACGCACGGGCTCGCCGCCGCCAGCCATCTCGACCCCGCCGCGCGACCGCGCCGGCGAGACCCGCGACGGGTTGCCGGTCCGCGCCCTCGCCGCGTACCGCGGCGCGCCGTACCCCCCGAACTCCCGCACCGGGGACCAGTCCGGGCTGACCGGCGGGGGCTCGGGCGCGAGAGGCGCGAAGCCCTCCGTGCCGTACACGATCCGCCCGTTCACGACCGTGAGCACGGATTCCAGGTCCTTGATCTTGCCCTCATCGCACCGCATGTAGTCGTCCGACAGCACGGCCATGTCGGCCATCGCGTCGGGGGCGAGCATTCCCTTGATGCTCTGCTCCGCGCTGAACCACGCGCTGCCGCGCGTCCACAGCCGCAGCGCCTCCTCGCGGGAGAGCAGGTTTGAAGCGTCGTACATCTGCAGCCCGCCCAGTGAGCGCCCCGTGACCATCCACGCCAGGCTGACCCAGGGGATGTAGCTGGCGACGCGCGTGGCGTCCGTGCCCCCGCCGACGGGGACTCCCGCGCTCAGCATCCGCCGCAGCGGCGGGGTGCGCTTGATCTGCTCCGCCCCGTACCGCTGCAGGAAGTACTCGCCCTGGAACATCATCCGGTGCTGCACCGCGATGCCCCCGCCCATGGCCGCGATTCGGTCGATGTTGCGGTCGCTGATGGTCTCGGCGTGGTCGATGAACCAGTGCAGGTCGGTTCCGGGCTGGCGGAACGGCACGTCGCGGTTGACACGTTCAAACACCCCCAGGAACCGCTCGATCGACTCGTTGTACATGGCGTGGATGCGAAAGGGCCACCGGGCCTCGACCAGCAAGCGCACGATCGGCTCCAGCTGGGCCTCCATCGTGGGGGCCAGGTCGGGGCGCGGCTCGGTGAAGATCTCAAAGTCCGCCGCCGCCCACGCCAGATTCTCGCCCGCGCCGATCAGTCGCAGCATCTCGTCGCCATGCCCGGGGCGCACGGTGCGGGTCCAGTTGCGGAAGTCTTCCAGTTCCTGCCCGCCCTTCTGGGCAAACAGGTCGTACGCCACGCGGAGCGTCAGCTGATCGCGATCGCGCAGGGTCTGGATGACCTGGTAGTCGTCGGGGTAGTTCTGCATGCCCCCGCCCGCATCGATGATGCTGGTGAGGCCCAGACGATTGAGTTCCCGCATGAAGTGCCGCGTCGAGTTGAGCTGGTCATCGAGCGAGAGTTTGGGACCCTTGGCCAGCGTCTGGTACAGGATCATCGCGGTGGGCTTGGCCAGCAGCACGCCGGTCGGGTTGCCGCGCGAATCCCGGACGACCTCGCCACGGTCGAACGCGGGCGTATCCCGGTCATAGCCCAGGGCCCGCAGCGCGGCATGGTTCAACAGCGCGCTCGAGTACAGGTTCAGGATGAACACGGGCGTGTCAGGGGCCGCGGCGTTGATCTCCTCCAGCGTGGGCATCCGCCGCTCGCGGAACTGGAACTCGCTCCACCCGCCCACCACCCGGACCCACTGCGGCGCGGGCGTCCGCAGAGCCTGCACGCGCAACATCTCGAGCGCGTCGCCCAGCGACCACACGCCATCCCACCGCAGTTCCATGTTGTAGTTCAGCCCGCCGCGGATGACGTGGATGTGCGAATCGTTCAGCCCCGGGACCACGCGTCGACCTTGCAGATCGACCACGCGGGTCGCCGGTCCCCGATGGGCGAGCACCTCCGCGTCGCTCCCGACCGCGAGGACGCGTCCCGCGCGGCAGGCGATCGCCCGCGCTTCCACCCTGGCCTCATCCAGCGTCGTGATGCGCGCGTTGTGCAGGATCAGATCGGCGGGACCGGCGGGACCGGCGCCCTCGCCCGCGCCCGACACGGCGGAAACGGTCGCGGCGGAGGACGCTCTGTTGGTGTTCATGCTCGTGCATCCTTGTGCCAGAAGTCCCGCGCCGGCCGCCGCGGCGTTCCGCAACACGTCACGTCGCGTCAGAATCGGGTCGCCCATCGGAGTGTTCCAGCCATCGAATAGACAGGGCACCACGAACCGACCCGGGCCGGCCCGCCAGGCCGCCAGACTCACGCCGGCGGCGACGCCGCCGGAACCACCCGCTTGGCGTGCAACCACCCGTGCAACCGCCGCCCAAGCCACGGCGCCAGCACAAACGCCACCAGCGGCACCACCAGCACCGTCAGCACCAGCGCCTGCACCGGGATCGGCGCCTTGAACCCGATCGCCCGCAGCAGGTACGACAGCCCCACCACCGCCGGATAGATCGCCATCCAACTCAGCAGCGTGGTCTTCCACTTGGGCGGCGCGGCGGCCCGGGGCAGATCGAACCACGTCTCCAGCCCGGGATACTCGTCGACATGGTCCAGATCGACCAGCGGAGCCACCGGCGCGAACAGCCTCGCCCGCGCGTCCGAGCGATGCCACGCGTCGAGGTGCGAGCGCCGATCGAACTTGTAGATGAACCGATACCCCTGCCCCGCCGCCTGCGGCCTGACCACCGACGCCCCCAGGTGCCCCGGCTGCCTGATCGCCTCCGCGATCAGCAGGCCCATCAGCCGCTCGAACTCCGACTCATGCCCGGCCCGCACGCGAATCTCACGGATGACCGTGACGGGCGGG
>CAZHKB010000110.1:0-8603 GCA_964533405.1 uncultured Phycisphaeraceae bacterium
CTAGCACCCGGCCGCGAAGAGCGAGAGGTAGAAGAAGAAGTCGTGGTTGTTGATGACGCCGTTGGGGGTTCCGTAGCCGGGGGATCCGGGTTGGGCGGTGGTGGTGACGTCTGCCCAGCAGAGAGGCGGAAGGATGGCGAGGAAGGCGTCGGACTGGCCGGCGAAGCGGCCATCGCCGACGATGACGCGCCCGTCGGCGGAGATGTCGTTCGGGCGCAAGAAAGTGGTTCCGGCGGCCGGGGTTGGATCAACGCCGTTGTTGGCCAGGGTGAGTCGTGTGCGGAAGTCCTGGAAGCCGTAGCGGCGGTCCCAGGTGAAGCCGAAGCTGGAGGTGAATCCGACGATGGTGTTTCCGTCGGGGGTCATGGCGTTGGGCTGGCCACCGATGGCGAGCTGGGTCATGCCGTCCCAGCGTGTCCAGCGGAAGGGGACGTGTATAAATAAGTTGTTGGCGTCGCCAGCGACGACGTTGGCGTCGTCGGACACGGCCCTGGCGGTGGTGGAGTAGGTGGGGAAGCCGGGCAGCAGGCCCAGGGACTCGAAGCCGGTGGAGTCGGTCCAGAGGAAGGCGAGCCAGTCCTGGGGCGCGGGTGCGACGGCGTCACCGACGATGGCGGAGCCGGAGGAGTTTGTGGCGTAGGCGGAGGCGTTGCCGACGGCGAAGGCGGGCTGGCCGAACTCCTGGATCTGGCCGGCGGCGGAGTTGATGCGGATGACCGAGAGAGGGGGAGCGATGCCCTGTGGTCGTCCTTCGCCGATGAGGTATGAGCCGCTGGGCGTGGCGTCGTGGAGGCTGATGTCGTAGGTGATGGGGTCGGGGATGTTGACAGGGACGATGCCGGTGGAGGGCTTCCAGTGGAACGGGCGGCTGCCGAAAGCCTCCGTGCCGGTGCAGGTGACGAGGGGCTCGGTGCCGTTGAATGAGACGGCGATCGCTCGGCTATAGACTATGCCTGTGGGAACGTCGCCCAGTGCGGTCGGAAGTCGTGCGGGATTCCAGAGGACGGCTTCCTGGCGTATGAAGGGGTCGGGAAAGGACGCGGCGCCGGCGAGCCACTGGCCGTCGGGCGAGACGCGGAAGGCGGAGGCGGTGGTGCTGCCGGCGATGGCCACCAAATCGCATCAAAGGTGTGCAAAGCCACGGTTGATGGCACGCACGAGTCTGCCTTCCGAGCCATATCAGAGGAGCGTTGCGTGGAGGTTGAGCCGGTCGGCGTGGGTGATGCGGATGCGCTGGATGGTGCCGATGAGCGAGTCGGCGCGGGAGGGTGGGGCGTCGAAGAAGACGATGAGGTCGCCGTCGGTGCGGGAGGAGAGTTGGAGGGGGATATCGGAGACAGGATTACCCCCACCGCCCGCGTCGCCGAGCCTTGCGGGCACCTCTCCCGCGCGCGGGGGAGGGGGGGAGCCGGCGATGGTGAGTGAGACGCCGCCGGCGACGGCGTTCTGCTTGCGCATCAAGCCTTGCGTGACGCCGGCGTGCTTGAGCGAGCGACGGCTGACACCCTCGACCATGACGTCGAACTCGAGGCCGACCTGCTCGTCGGAGAGTTCGTCGGAGATGGCCGACTGCGCGGCGAGCAGGTGGTTGTTGCGGCGGCGCTTGACGGCTTCGGGCACGTCGTCTTGGAGGCGGTCGAAGGCGGGGGTGCCGGGGCGGGGGGAGGACTTGAAGATGAAGCAGTTTTTGTAGCGGGCGCGCTGGACGAGGGCGACCGAGGCGTCGAAGTCGGCGTCGGTCTCGCCCGGGAAGCCCACGATGAAGTCGCCCGAGACCATGAGGGGGCGGCCGATCTCGGGCTGGTGCAGGGTGGCGCGGGCGCGGGCGAGGAAGTCTTCGTACTGGGCGACGCTGTAGCCGCGGTTCATGGCTTTGAGCTGGGCGTCGGAGCCGGATTGGGCGGGGACGTGGAGGTATCGGCAGATGCGTGGGCAGTCGCGCATGACCTGGAGTGCGTCGTCGCCGAAGTCGCGAGGATAGGACGTGACGAAGCGGAGGCGGGCGATAGCGGGAACTTCGTCGTGGATGCGGGCGAGCAGGTCGGCGAAGGTGGTTGTGGAGGCGCCGGCGAAGGGGTCGCGGCGTGGTGAGCCGGGCTTGGGCGGTGTGTACGCCCGACCCTTCTGCGGCTGGGTGATGCCGTTGACGGAGACCGCGGCCCCGTGCTCGAAGCGGTAGTGGTTGACGGTCTGGCCCAGGAGCGTGATCTCGATGACGCCGGCGTCGGCGAGCCGTTTGCACTCGTCGATGATGTGGTCGGGGGGGCGGTGGATCTCGGCGCCGCGCGTGAAGGGGACGACGCAGTAGGTGCAGTGCTTGTTGCAGCCGCGGGTGATGCGGACGTAGGCGGAGCGGCGTGGGCGGGCGGGTCCGGTCGCGTGATCGGAGTCGCCGTCGGCGGTTTCGGAGGTTCCAAAGTCGATGGGGCTGATCGAGCGCGAGAGGTCGAGGAGTTCGAGGGTGTCCTCGGCGGCGGCGAGGGTTGCGGAGCGGCGTGAGGAGCCGCCCTGGAGGGCGATCTGGTTGGCGGAGACCAGGCCGCCGCGCTGGCTGGCGGGGCCGTGGTCGTTCCAGGCGCGGTCGGTGTCGTCGCGCTGGTGAATCGCGTCGTCGCCTTGCAGGCTCTCGCGTGTGCGGACAGCGTTGTCGAGCAGGGCGGGGAGCTTGTCGAGTTCGCCGGGGCCGCAGAGGATGTCGACGACGGGCATCCGGCGGATGAGGTCGGCGCCGTCGCGTTCGGCCATGCATCCCAGAACGCCCACGACCATCGAGGGGCGGGCTTGCTTGGCCTCGCGGAGGTGGCCCAGGCGCGACCAGACCTTCTGCTCGGCGTGCTCGCGGACCGAGCAGGTGTTGTAGAGGACGACGTCGGCGTGGTCGGCGTCCTGGGTGAAGCGGTAGCCCAGAGACGCGAGCTGCCCGGCGACGAGCTCGGAATCGAGCTCGTTCATCTGGCAGCCAAAGGTTTCGAGGTAGACGGTTCGCGTCGCGGGGCGCGCGGAGGTGGCGGGCATGGTGGGCTCCGGGCCTGGCTCACGCTCCGCGGTGTTGACCGCGCCGTGGGCGAGGCTTGGGAGGCCGATCGTAGGGTGCCACCCGTCCGCGTCTGCTCGGAACGCGCGACCGGTGCGGATTGCCGTGGGCGCGAGGGTGTCTGGCGACGCCCTCGGCCCAACGCACCAGTCGCGCCTGTCAGGGTCGAGGCGGACTGGTGGCAGCGTGCGAATGGGGGCGGGTCGATACACTCGACGCGTGCGTGGCGCGTCCAGGAATGATGAGATCGACCAGACTCGAAGTACCGTGGGGTCGGACCCCACGGCTTCTGGAAGCGATGCCGACGCGCTGCTGCCCCGTCTCTCGCTGCGGGAGCGGTTGTGGGCCGCGGTGCCGACGACCGGCCTGTCGCTGGCGAACAAGTGCCTGCTGCTGTTCGGCGGAGCGGTGATCCTGATTGTCGGCGTGGCGCTGGTGCTGCCGCTGTTGCGCATGAACGGGCTGGTCGAGCGGGGGCAGTTGGAGGTTTCGCAGTCGATGGTGGACTCGTGGCTGGCGGCGGGAGGGTCGCAGATACCGCCCGACGGCGTGGCCGCGCTGGCGGGGATCACGGCCCGGCGGATCGACCTGACGGACGGGGCGGAGCTGGAGCCGCACCTGGAGAAGGTCCGCCAGCGGCTGGATCGCAGGGCGGGGCTGGCGGATGTGCAGTCGGCGCGGTGGGACGAATCGGCGCGGGTGTACGAGTATGTGCGGGCAGTGCGAACGGTGGCGGCGGCGCTTCCCGCGGCGACCACGCCGACCGAGGCCGCCGAGCGGGCCGCGGAGTCCGGGGCGGGCGCGTCCGTGAACGCCTCGGCGCGGGCCGCGTTGACAGGCCTGATCGTGCTCGAGCGTCGATCCGACGACGCCGGGCTGATGCTGCTGGTGAACACCGTCTACCTGTTCAGCGCGGGGCTGGTGGTGCTGGGGATGGCGCTGCTGGTGTTCTATCTGATCACGAGCCGGATCATCCTGTCGCCGGTGCGGCAACTTCGGGAGACGGCCGAGCGTGTGCGCGAGGGCGACCTGTCGGTGCGGTCGGATATCACGACCAACGACGAGTTCGAGGAGCTGGCCGAGACCTTCAACGCGATGCTGGCGGACCTTGAGCAGACGCAGGGCCAGCAGCGGGCCGTCAACGCCGCGCTTGATATCAAACTGAGCGAGCTTGCGGAGGCCAACGTGCTGCTGTACGAGTCGGCGCGGATGAAGGGCGAGTTCGTGGGCAACGTGAGCCATGAGCTGCGGACGCCGATGAACTCGATCATCGGGTTCGCGGAGCTGCTGCACGAGATCGCCAAGGCCGACGCGCGGGGGACCGAGCAGGCGGGCACGCCGGTGCCCCCGGCCTTGGTCAAGCGCCAGCGGTACATCGAGAACATCCTGACCGCGGGGCGGAACCTGCTGTCGCTGATCGAGGACCTGCTGGAGATGGCCAAGATCGAGGCGGGCAAGGTCGAGATCCGGCCCGAGGCGGTGAACCTCCGCGATGCGTGCGAGGCGCTGACGGGGCTGATCCAGCCGCTGGCGGATCGCAAGGGGATTCGCGTCGAGATGGAGCTTGGGGCGGACCTGCCGCTGCTGACGACCGACCCGAAGCGCCTGCACCAGGTCCTGTTCAACTTCCTGAGCAACGCGGTGAAGTTCACGCCAGCGGGAACGCCCGTGGGATCATCGGCCGGGTTTGGCGTGAGCAGCACGGGCGGCGGGGGGGGCGGGCCTCGCGTGACGCTGCGGGCCGAGCGGCTGCCGCCGGCGGCGGACTCGGTGGGCGAGCGGGTGCGGCTGTCGGTGATCGACCAGGGGCCGGGCATCCCGCGCGAGGAGCAGTCGCGGATCTTCGAGAAGTTTCACCAGGTGCAGCGGGGCGAGAACAAGCAGCCGGGCACGGGGCTGGGGCTGTCGATCTGCAAGGAGCTGTCGCACACGCTCCAGGGGGAAATCCAGCTGGTCTCGGACGTGGGCGTTGGGTCGATGTTCAGCCTGATCCTGCCGGTCCACTTCGACAAGGGGCGTGCGGCGGAGACTGGGATGGAGAGGCGGTTTCGGGCGGCGCTGACGGGGAAGGGGGGGTTCTGAGCGGGCGTTCGACGCGGAAAGGTCGGGGTTGGCTGTGTTCCTGCGCGAGAGAGGCTGGCCACACCCCGACGCTCTTGCGTCGGACTCCGTAGACTCTGAGCCTGACCGTCTTCCCAAGCCCACGGAGTCCCTCGTGATTCGAAGCATGACAGGATTCGGCGACGCCAGCCGGGATGTGGATGGCATCCGCTACTTCATCGAGATCCGCTCGCTCAACAACAAGTACTTCAAGGGCGTGATCCGCCTGCCCGAGGAGTTCCAGGTTCTTGAGGCCGAGCTGGAGTCGGAGCTGCGCCGCCGCCTGACGCGGGGGACGGTGACGCTGACCGCCCGCTGCTCAGACCAGTCCGAGGGCTCGACGTTCGAGGTGAACCACAAGGCGCTGGACCACTACGTCTCGCAGATCAGCAAGTCCCGGGCCGTCGGCTCGGGGAACGTCGCCATCGACATCGGCGCGCTGCTGGGCCTGCCGGGCGTGCTCCAGCCGCCGGCCAACGAGGAGCAGCGGGTGGGGCGGGCGCGGACGGTGTTCCGCGAGCTGCTGGCCAAGGCGTGCGAGCACCTGGTCTCGATGCGCAACCGCGAGGGGCTGCTGCTGCGCGAAGAGCTGCTGGGGCACGGCCAGATGATCTCGGACCGCCTGGCCCAGATCCAGACCCGCGCCCCGACCGTCGTCCGCGACTACGAGGACCGACTGCGGGCCCGCATCGACCAGATGCTTAAGGACGCGGGGATCACGCTCCAGCCGGCGGACCTGATCCGCGAGATCGCGATCTACGCCGAGCGGACGGACATCGCGGAGGAGATCGCGAGGCTGAGCGGGCACATCCGACAGTTCCATGAGCTTCTGGCCAACAGCGACGACCGGGCGATCGGGAGGACGCTGGACTTCCTGAGCCAGGAGATGCTGCGGGAGGCGAACACGATCGCAAGCAAGAGCCCGGACTCGGACATCTCGCGGATGACCGTCGAGGTCAAGGGCGCGATCGACCGCATCAAGGAGCAGGTGCAGAACGTGGAGTGAGGCCTCCCGGGACCATCGCGATGCCCACCCCACGCATCAACCTCTCTGCCGCCACCAGCCTCGACGGACACATCGCCATCAAAGACGGCGGGCTGGGCTGGCTGCACCCCTCTGGCGACGCGGCCCCCGGCTTGGGCGTGTTCACGGCTTCGATCGGCGCATCCATCATGGGCCGGCAGACCGATGAGTTCGTCCTGGGACTGGTGTGCGAGCCGGTTCGCGGGTGATCTGGGTTGTGAGCGATCAGCACCAGGACGAGCGGAGGGGCGGGTCTCCAAACAAAGACCGATCGTGGTTCTCGGACGGGCAGCCATGCCGATCCTTCCGAGAATGCCATCTGCAAGTTCTTTGAGAACTTGGCTGGCACCTTGGCGAACCTGAGGCACCTTGTGGGTACGTCAACGCGCGGTTGGCTTCACGCGGAGGGTCGTGAGCGCCCGTGGTGTGGTTGTGACGTAGAGAGAAGAGGGTCTAGTGATGCGCAAGGGAATGCTCCCGGCGGTACTCGGGATGGCGGCGGTTGCGGGGACGGCTCAGGCTGCCCTGTTCTCGTTCGCCTCGGATACCAACCAGACCGACTTCACGTTCGCCGGGCTGGGTAACGCGGTGACGGACGCTCAGGATCCGTTCGACCCCGTTGTTCTGCTCGTCGACGACAACAACGGCCCGCTCGCCCCGTTGGAGTTCGACGTCGAGTTTGACGCCGACTTCACCATCACCCACCAGGGCAGCACCCTGATCGCCCCGGGCATCTTCACCCATTCGTACGCGCTGGAAGGAACCTTCTCGTTCACCGGCACGACCGGCCTGCTGCTGCGGGTCGATATCGCTGGCGGTGCGATGGTCGCCCTCGGCGGCGCGAACGCCTGGGGCTCGACCGACACCATCTTGGGCAGCGATGACCCCGGCACGGTGACCTACAACTGGTTCGGCGGCACCCTGCCCGGTTACGGCGTGTTCAACGGCTCGTCGGTCGGCATCGACGACGCCGCGTTCACTCTGACCTTCCTCCAGACCGCTCTGGGCGCTGGCGTCGCGCTCAACTCCCAGACCAAGCTGCCGACGGCGGCGTGGAAATCCGAGGGTTCGTTCTCCGGGACCGCATTCTTCGTTCCGGCGCCCGGCGCTTCGGCCCTGCTGGCCTTCGCCGGCCTGACGGCTCTGCGTCGCCGCCGATAAGCTCGACCCGCGGTCTCCGCAGATGCGATCAACGTCTTCTCCCGCCCGCCGCGTCTTGAACGCGGCGGGTGTCTTTTTTGAGGGGCTGCTGCCCGGCGCCGACCCGCCACGCGGGAGCGATTCACAATGCGGAACGCGGGGCGAACAAACCGCCGCCCGCAACCGTTGACCACGCGGTTGCGGACCTTGTCTGGGGTCCGCGCCCTGTCGGGCCGATATTGACGGGAATCGTGTCGGCGTGTCGGCGAGCGGGGCGGTTTGGGTGTGATCGCGGCCAGTGACGTTCCGCGTGTGGGAGCAAGGAGTGCGTCCAAGCCCTGAGATTCTCGCGGAGGCGGTGGCCCGGCTTCGGGCCGGTCGCCTTGTCGCGTTTCCGACCGAGACGGTGTATGGCCTGGGTGCCGATGCCCTGTCGGACGAGGCGGTGGCCCGCGTGTTCGCGGCCAAGGGCCGCCCGGCGAGCAACCCGCTCATCGTGCATGTGTCGGACGCCGCGATGGCGCGGGCGATGGTGGTGTCGCGGTGGCCCGAGGAGGCCGACCGGCTGGCGCGGGCGTTCTGGCCCGGGCCGCTCTCGATTGTGCTGCCCAAGCACCACCGCGTGCCCCTGCGGGTGACGGGCGGCGGGTCCAACGTGGCGGTGCGCTGCCCGGACCATCCGCTGACTCTGTCGCTGATCGCGGAGTTCGGCTCGCCGATCGTGGGCCCCAGCGCGAACCTGTCGGGCTCGCTCTCGCCGACCAAGGCGGGCGACGTCCGCGACGTGTTCAGCCAGGACGAGGTGTTCGTGATCGACGGTGGGCCATGCCGGGGCGGCATCGAGTCGACGGTGCTGATGCTGGCCGATGGTGCGCCGGCGATCCTTCGCCCCGGGTTCATCGGGGCCGAGGCGATCGAGGCGGTGCTGGGGCGGAAGGTCTCAGCGGCGGCGGGGTGGAAGCCGGTCGCGGGCGAGGCGGCTCCGGGCCCTGGAATTCTGGGTCGCCACTACGCGCCCAACGCCAAGGCGGTGCTGGTGGACGAGTTCGTGGCGCCGCGGGGCATGGGAGCCTCGGCGATCGTGCTGGTGACGCACCGCCCGCCGACGACGCCCAGCGCGGTGCGGGTGGTGCGGATGCCATCGCGGGCCGAGGATTACGCGGCCCGCTTGTACTCGGCCCTGCGTGAGGCCGACGCGCTCTCGCCAGCGTTGATCGTGGTGGAGAGGCCGCCGCGGTATGGGCAGGACTCGGCGTCGACCGCGATCTGGCGGGCGATCCATGAGCGGCTGGAGCGGGCGACGAG
>CAZHKB010000111.1:0-8523 GCA_964533405.1 uncultured Phycisphaeraceae bacterium
CAAGCCACCCAAGCCCGCCCCCGTGCTCGCCACGCCCCCCACCCCGCCGCCCCACGCCACCTGCACCGCCGTCGTCGGCCTGCAGTGGGGCGATGAGGGCAAGGGCAAGATCGTCGACCGCCTCGCACGCGACCACGACGCCACCGTCCGCTACAACGGCGGCGCCAACGCCGGCCATTCCGTCGTCGTGGCCGGCGAACGCTTCGCACTCCACCTCATCCCCTCGGGCATCCTCGCCGCTGGCAAGGCCGCCGTCATCGCCAACGGCGTCGTCGTCGATCCCGGCGTACTGCTCGAAGAGATGGCCCGCCTCGCCGCCCGCGGCGTCGATGTCTCACGCCTCATCCTCTCCAGCCGCGCCCACGTCGTCCTCCAGCACCACAAGGACGAGGACAAACGCCGCGAGCAGGCCCTCACCGACCTCCACGGCGGCGCGAAGATCGGCACCACCGGCCGCGGCATCGGCCCCTGCTACGCCGAGAAAGCCCAGCGAGGCTCCGCCGTCCGCGTCGGAGACCTGCTCCGCCCAGACGTCCTCACCGACCGCCTCACCCGCGCCAAACTCCTCACCCCGTCGGGCTCCAACCTCGACATCCCCGCCGAGACCGCGCGCCTGCTCGACATCGGCAACCGCCTCCGCCCCCACATCACCGACACAACCTACCTCCTCCACGACATGCTCGCCCGCGGCAAACGCCTCCTCTTCGAGGGGGCCAACGCCACACTCCTCGACGTCGACCACGGCACCTACCCCTTCGTCACCTCTTCCGCCACAACCGCCCTGGGTATCGGCAACGGCACAGGTGTCCCGCCCTCCCGCATCGCACGCACCGTCGGCGTCATGAAGGCCTACTCCACCCGCGTCGGAGGCGGCCCCATGCCCACCGAAGACCTCGGCGAAGCCGGTGAACGCATCCGCCAGCGCGGCCGCGAGTTCGGCACCACCACCGGCCGCCCACGCCGCTGCGGCTGGCTCGACCTGGTCGCCGTCCGCTACTCCGCCATGATCAACGGCGTCTCAGAACTCGCTGTCATGCTCTTCGACGTCCTGGCCGGGTTCGACACTCTGCCCATCTGCACCGCCTACCGCCTCAGCGGCGCGTCGGGCGCCGGCCCAACCACAGACCGATTCCTCCCCGACGCCGACGAACTCGCCTCCGTCACCCCGACGTACGAGCCGGTGCCCGGGTTTGGCGATGAGATCACGGGCGTTCGCCGCCGCACCCACCTGCCCGATGGCGCTCGCCGGTACCTCGACCGCATCGAGGAGTTCGTCGGCATCCCCATCAAGACCATCAGCGTCGGCCCCGACCGGGAGCAGACCATCCAGGAGTAGAGAGCGTCTGATTCTCCGGTTTCAACGCAAAGATCGCATCGTGCGCAAAGCAGAGCCCCCGAAGGCCAGACTTCGGAACGGCCGCCGAGCAGCCCATCCCCGGCACCGAACCAGAAGCGACTCCTCGCGCCCCAACTCCCCGATCCCCTCGCGCCCTCGACTTCGCGCCCTTGGCGCACGTCGCGCTCAACACGAGCAACCAAGACCTCGGAATCCGAATGACGACAACCCTCGACAGCCCCCACGCCTCCTGCCCCCGCGCCGCCGCCGTCGTCGAACGCATGCGCCGGCTCAACCCGCGCTCCGATCCGCTCAAGCACCTCCCGGACATCCACCCAGAGCGCATCCCCCGCCACATCGCCATCATCATGGACGGCAACGGCCGCTGGGCCACCCAGCGCGGCTTCCCACGCATCTTTGGCCACCGAAACGGCGCGGCCGCCGTCCGCGATGTCGTCATGCAGGCCGGGCTCCTGGGTGTCGAGGCTCTCACCCTCTACTCCTTCTCACTCGAAAACTGGACGAGGCCAGACGACGAGGTCGCCGCCCTCATGTACATGGCCATCGCCTACTGCGAGGGCGAGAAGGAAGCCCTCCGCCGCGAGGGCATCCGTTTCCGCGTCATCGGACGCCGCGTGGGCTTGCCCCAGGAAGTCATCGACGCCATCGAGAGCGTCGAGCGCCACACCGCCGATGTTCAGGGCCCCACGCTCTGCCTCGCCCTCAACTACGGCTCGCGCCAGGAGATCACCGACGCCGCCAGATCGCTCGCCCGCGACGCCGCCGCCGGCAAAATCGACCCCGAAACCATCGACGAATCCGCCTTCGCCGCCCGTCTCTACGCCCCCGACCTGCCCGACCCCGACATGCTCATCCGCACCGGAGGCGACATGCGCATCAGCAACTACCTGCTCTGGCAGATCTCCTACGCCGAGATCTACGTCACCCCGACCTTCTGGCCCGACTTCCGCGCCGACCAGCTCAATCAGGCCGTGCGCGACTTCGCAACCCGCAACCGCCGTTTCGGCGGCCTCACCTGAACTGCCTCGACGCCCGCACGGCGCACCAACGGAGCCAGGGGCTTCCGCCCCTCGAATCGCGTGGGTGAATACCGCCGCCCGCAGCGCGGACGACACACGCCCCGTGTTCCGTTGCGTCGCGCAGCATGGCATATCGTCTCGCACGCCGCCCAAAAACGAACAACCGGAGGCCCACATGCCCCCGGTCGCATCAAACTCACTTCCCCTCCGCGTCCTTCTTCACGAGCCGCCTCACATCCCGCGCCAGGTGCCCCAGCTTCCGCATCACCGCGTAGTTCTCCATCTGCTCCCGCGCCGGTCCCGCCGGCGCGCCCATCCACTTGGCCCCCGGCGGCACATCGTTCATCACGCCCGCGTTGGCCGCGATCTCCGCGCCAGGCCCGATGGAAATGTTGTCCTTGATCCCCGCCGCTCCGCCCACCTGCACGCCGTCGCCCATCCGCACCGAGCCCGCGATCCCCACCTGCCCGCAGATCACGCACCACCGCCCGATGTCGCAGTTGTGCCCCACCTGCACCAGGTTGTCGATCTTGGTCCCATCCCCGATCCGCGTCGAGCCGAACTTGGCCCGGTCCACGCACGAGTTGGCCCCGATCTCAACCTCATCGCCCAGCCGCACATCGCCAAGGTGCGGGATCTTCACCAGCCCCGCCCCGTCCGCCCTCGGGCGATACCCGAACCCATCGGCTCCGATGATCGACCCGGCGTGCAATATGCACAGCCGCCCGACGCTGCACCGCTCCTCGATCACCGCCCCAGGATGCAACCACGTCCCCTCGCCGATCGTCACGTCGCGACCGACATACACCCCCGCCAGCAGCACCACGCCCGCCTTGATCGTCGCGCCCGCCTCGATCACGCACTGCGGCCCGATGCTCGCGCTCGGGTCCACATCCGCCGATGGATGCACCGTCGCAGAAGGATGGACCCCCTTCTCCGGCTCGGGGCGGGGCGGCTGGAACAACTCCAGCGCCCGCACGAACGCCAGGTCCGCGTCGCCCACGATCAGCAGAGCCCGCGACCCGGGATCGTGGGCCGGAACCTCGATCCCCCGCGTCACCACCGCCGCCGCCGCCCGGCTCGCGCCCCACTTCTCCGCGAACTTGGGGTCGCGGATGAACGTGAGCGCGCGGGCATCGCCCGTGTCGATCGCGTCCACGCGCGTGATCGTCAGGTCCGCCGGGCCCACCAGCGTCGCCCCCAGGCGAGAGCACAACTCGCCCGTGGTGAACCCCGGGTGCGACGGCGAACCCTCACGCTCGGCGCCCCGATTTCGAGATGAGGATCGGATTCGGCTCACGGCCTGCCGCCACCCCCGGCCGCGTACTGGTTGTTCATCAGCGTCAGCACCTGGTCGGTCACGTCCAGGCTCTGGCGGGCGAACAGCACGCGCTTGCCGCGGATGGCTTCCTGCTGGGCCGCAGTCGTCGACTGCGGACGCGCCAGCGGGAACGAGCGGTCATCCACCATGATCAGGTCGTAGCCGTTGTTGTCGGCGAACTGCCCGCAGGCCACCGTGACCTTCTCGTACATCTCCCGCATCATGTCGCCACGTGCGATGTCCAACCGCGTCTGGGCCGCCTCCAGCCTCGCCTGGCCGAACGCCTGCTTCTCCGACAGTTCCTGGGCCACGTTGAACAGAGCCTCACCCGTCAGCGACTCGGCCTCGATCCGAGCCTGCAGCGTCTTGATCTCCTCCTCGAGCACTCTCAGGTCCTCGACCACCGAGAGCCGCCGTCCCTCCAGGGACGTCCCCTTGTCCTTGGCCTCCTGCAATCCATCCATCAGCGAACCCAGGCGGATCATGCCCACGTTCGCGGGCACCGCCATTGGCGCCGGCGACGCTCTCCACGCGCTGGCCGCTCCGGCACCCGCGATCACTCCCACAACCGCCATCCATGGCACCCAGCGAGGGGTCTGCTTCATCGTCATTCCTTCCGTCCCCGGCTTCCCGGGCCGTACCAGCCCAAACCCCGGCCCCCGAACCAAGATCGGCCCGAGAACCCCACAATCAGGAATCATACCGACCCCCCCGGCTCGGGGCAGGGTCGGGGGGGTCGGCCTGCCAACACCGGAGATGTCCAGCCGTGGCGACCCGGGTTCACCAACCCCGTCAAGGCGTGTCTGACGCCCAATCGCCGCAGGCGCTTCTCCACTTTGCCACGTCGGCACTCCCCCACTTTGCCACTTCCCCTCCAACCCGGTATCGTCGCCCCGTGCCCACCCCCGCCCGCAGTCCCGACGACTCGGCCCGCTTCGTGCGCACCCGCCAGGCCCACGAGGATGAGACCGCCGAGGATTACGTCGAGTCGATCGATACGCTCATAATCCAAACAGGCGAGGCCCGCGTCCGCGACCTTGCCCGCCTCATGGACGTCAGCCACGTCACCGTGTCCCGCATCATCGCCCGTCTGGCCCGCAAGGGACTGGTCCAGACCGCCCCCTATCGCCCGATCGTGCTGACGCCCAAGGGCAAGCGCCTCGCGTCGCGCGCCAGGGAGCGCCACCTGATCGTCGCCGACTTCCTGCGGGCCATCGGCGTCCCGCCGGCCCAGGCCGAGATCGACGCCGAGGGCATCGAGCACCACGCGAGCCAGGCGACGCTGGACGCGATGCTGGCAATGACGGCCAAACTCAGGGAGCCCTGAGCCCACGCTCACCAGCAGGGCCTCTCAATACCCCTCTACAACCGGTAGTCCCCCGGCACCACGCCGCTCTCCGCCCGTATCACCGACCTGATCCCACCTCGCCCCTTCCACTCCGTCCGCACCACCATCCACCCCGGACTCATCAGGGCCGCCAGGTCGTCGCGGATCCGGTTCGTCACGGCCTCATAAAAAATGCCCTCGGTCCGGAACGACTGCAAATACAACTTCAGGCTCTTCAGCTCCACGCACGTCCCGCCCGCCTTGGCCCCGCGCGGCTCAAACCGCACGGTGACCACACCAAAGTCCGGATGCCCCGTCTTCGGGCACAGGCTCGTGAACTCCTCCGCCACATGCTCGATCACGAACGGCGTGTCGGTCGGGGTCGCAAACGCTTCCAGCAGGCGCGGGTCGGGCATGGGGGAATGTAGGAAGTCCTCGGTGATGAGTCCTGTCTCAACGGGGGGGCTCGCGCCGCCCGCCCCGTGCGTATCCGTCCCTCACCGCACCTCGGACCCGCACTCCGGGCATGTGTCACCGGTCAGACCCTCGAGCGGGTACTTGCACTTCGGGCACTGGTTGCGCCTCTCACGCGGCATCGGGATCAACCGTCGCGCCAGCCAGGCGGCCGCGAACCATGCGGTCGCACACATGGCGAGCCCGACGAGCCTGAGCATGATCGCCACATAGTCAAGGCGGGAAGCCCCGCCAAAACTCTGCCGCGAGATGAGTGAGGCGGAACTCTCCAAGACCCGACCCATCATCCACAGCGTCGCCACCAGCGCCGCCACTCTCAGCAACGCCGCCACCACCGTCCTGCACCGCCCCACAAACACCTCATCACTCACGCCCCACCCCCCGGCCTGTTGTGAGACGCCTTCACCAACTCCTCGGTCAGCCCCCTCCCGCACTCCGGGCACCGCGCCTCGGCCAGCGACACCGACTCGTGCCGGCAAGACGGGCGACGTCCCGGCCACCTGCCCCGCGGCAACGGCAGGATGACCCGGGTGAGCGGCCCGGCGAACACCAGCCCCGTGATTCCCCAGAACAGCGGCACGGTGCCCGTCGCCACCCGCTGGAAGTAGGACCGCCAGCTCCACAGGTCGTCGTCGCTGATCCCCTCGATCAGCCCGCCCACGATGAACCCCGCCCTGAACGGCAGCGTCAGCAACCCCAGCAGCCGCAGCCAGGCGCGGACCACCATCCGCCATCGCAGCACCGTGTGCAGGTCGGGAACCATGCACACAGGGTACCACGCCCACCCCAATGGATGCCTCGATGCTTCCTGCCTGGATGCCTTCCCCACACTCGTCCACTACGATCCGCACTCGACCAGGAGGACCACATGCTCCGACGACTGCTCGCCATCGCCACGCTCGCCTGCGTGATCCCCGCGTGTCTGACCGCCTGCGCCGGTCGCGATCGCGACCACCCGCCCGAGGATCGCGTCGCCACACCAACTCCCGCTCCCACCCCGGACACCGCGGGGTCCGATCCCGCGGCTTCCTCGACCCCGCGCGCCACGGGCGGGCCGTCCCAGGGCGTTCCCGCTTCCTACCTCGCCCTCACCGCACTCGACGGCCGTACCGGCGAGCCCATCGCCTGGGACGATCTGGTCGCCCGCTGCGCCGCCGCCAACGTGGTGCTCATCGGCGAGGAGCACGACCTGGACCAAGCCCAGCAGATGGCCGCAGACCTGTTCGCCGCGATTGTCGACCGACGGTCCGACGCCGCGCTCTCTCTGGAGTTCTTCGAGCGCGATCAGCAGGTGCATCTGGACGACTACATCGGCGGGCTGACCACGCACGAGCAGTTCGTGGCCGCCACCGGTCGGCGCGACGGCAACTACCCGGACGGGCACCGCCGGATGATCGACGCGGCCAAGGCCGCCGGTGCGCCCGTCATCGCCGCCAACGCCCCGCGTCGGTACGTCCGCCTGGCGCGCCTCGAAGGCTATGACCGGCTCGCCAAACTGAATCCGATGCAGCGGGCCTTGTTCGTGGTGCCGCGCACCATGCCCTCGGGCAGGTACCACGACGAGTTCATCGGCATGATGTCGGCCATGGGTGCCCACGGGCCGGACGCCGCCGGCCCGCAACCCTCCGAGGAGCAGCGGCGCTCGGCGGCCGAGGCGACGTTCCGCTCGCAGGCGATGTGGGATGCGACGATGGCCGACTCCATCGCGACGGCGCTGCGGGATGGGGCCAGGCCCGTCGTACACGTCATCGGGCGGTTCCATGTCGACCACGATGGCGGCACCGTGCAGATGCTCAGACGCCAGCGGCCCAGTGCGCGGATCCTGACGATCTCATGCGGACGCGGGACGCCCACGCGCCTGAGCGATGAGGACAACGGACGCGCCGATGTCGTGGTGTACGCCGAGGAGGCGCCACAAGCCGAGCCCGCTCCGTGAACGAGCCGCGCGGAGCCAGCCCACGCACGAGCGTGCAATCGCGCCGATTCGCCGCCCTTCCCGTGAGGGCATCCGCGGGCGCGCACCCCGCGCCTCGTAAGGAGCGTGGGTTCCCTCACGGCAACGGAAAGTGCGTGCAAAACGCCGCGATCTCCCCCCGCACCGTCGCGGCCATGTTCGCCTCTCCCTTGGCGATCAGCACGCGGTCGAGCCACCCGGCCACGCGGTCCATGTCGGCTTCCTTAAGGCCACGGGTCGTCAGGGCCGGGGTGCCCAGACGGATGCCGCTCGTCTGCTTGGGCGGGCGAGCATCCTGGGGGATGCCGTTCTTGTTGCAGATCATGCCGCCGGTCTCGAGCCACTTCTCGGCGTCGGCGCCGGTCAGGTCCTTGTCGCGGGCCGTGAGGTCAACCAGCATGAGGTGGTTGTCGGTGCCGCCGGAGGTGATGCGGTAGCCACGCTTGGTCAGCGCCGCGGCCAGGGCGCGGGCGTTGGCGACGACCTGCTTCGAGTAGTCCTTGAACTCGGGCTCAAGCGCCTCGCCAAACGCGATGGCCTTGGCCAGGATGACGTGCATCAGCGGCCCGCCCTGCATGCCGGGGAACACGGAGCGGTCGATCTTCTTGGCCAGTTCAGCGTCGTTGGTGAGGATGAGTCCGCCGCGCGGCCCACGCAGCGTCTTGTGCGTCGTCGTCGTCACGATGTGGGCGTGCGGGAAGGGCGAGGGATGCACGCCCGCGGCCACCAGCCCCGCGATGTGGGCGATGTCGGCGAAAAGGATCGCCCCGCACTTGTCGGCGATCTGCCGGAATCGCGGGAAGTCGATCACGCGCGGATAGGCCGAGTACCCGCACATGAGCACCTTGGGCTTGTGCTCCATGCAGACCTTCTCGGCGGCGTCGTAGTCGATCTGCTCGTGCATGGCGTGGCCCTTCTCATAGTGCAGGGGGTAGTGGACGGGCTTGAACCA
Organism: uncultured Phycisphaeraceae bacterium; assembly: GCA_964533405.1. GTDB lineage: Bacteria > Planctomycetota > Phycisphaerae > Phycisphaerales > UBA1924 > JACKHA01. The sequence goes on from CAZHKB010000111.1 coordinate 8,405, forward strand.
CTTGCCCGATATGTTGACCTTCAGGCCATGCGAAAGATGCCCCCCGTCGGCCAGAACGAGCGAGGCGAAGGTATCGCCCGGGTCCATGAGCGCCATGAACGCGGCAGAGTTGGCCGACG
>CAZHKB010000112.1:0-8447 GCA_964533405.1 uncultured Phycisphaeraceae bacterium
CCCTCCTCCCGCTACCCTTCCCCCATGCCTCCCTCCCTCGCTCGCCGGGTCACCGGCCTCAAGCCCTCGGTCACCATCGGTTTCATGAACCGCGCCATGGCCATGAAGGCCGCAGGCAAGGACGTCCTCTCCTTCGCCGCAGGTGAGCCCGACTTCGACACCCCCGACATCATCAAGCAGGCCGCCATCGACGCCCTCAAGGCCGGCCAGACCAAGTACATGCCCACCCTGGGCGACACCGCCTCCCGCGCCGCCATCGCAGACAAACTCACCCGCGAAAACGCAATCTCCGGCCTCACACCCGACCACGTCGGAATCTCCGCCGGAGGCAAGCACGCCCTCTACGGCCTCATGCAATGCCTCTTCGACACCTCCCGACCCGAAGAACGCAAGGAACTCCTCCTGCCCGTCCCCGCCTGGGTCTCCTACGCCCCCCTCGCTGAACTCGCCGGCGCCAAGGTTGTCCAGCTCCCGACTTCCCCCGAGCGCGCCTTCAAGATCACGCCCGAACATCTCAAGGCCGCCATCACGCCCCTCAGCCGCGCCCTGGTGCTCAACTCACCCAGCAACCCCACCGGCTCCATGTACACCGAGGCCGAACTGCGGGCCCTCGCCAAGGTCGTCGCCGACTCCGCCGCCATCGCCCCCGAACTCGTCCTCATCACCGACGAAATCTACGAAAAGATCATCTACGCCGGAATCCCCCACTTCTCCATCGGCGCCATCCCCGAAGTCGCCGACCGCACCATCACCGTCAACGGCCTCTCCAAGGCCTTCGCCATGACCGGATGGCGCATCGGCTACTCCGCCTGCCCCGGCGAGTTCGGCCTGCGCCTCATGAAGGCCATGGCCACCATCCAGGGCCAGATGACCACCAACATCACCTCCTTCGTCTACCCCGCCATACGCGTCGCCCTCACCTCCTGCGCCGACGACGTCGAACGCATGCGCGCCCAGTTCGAGAAACGCGCCACCCTCATCACCCAGCGCCTCCGCGCCATACGACAGTTCACCGTCCCGACCCCCATGGGCGCGTTCTACTCCTTCCCCGATGTCTCCCAACTCTTCGGCCGCCTCACCCCCGGAGGCCGCGCACTGGGCTCCGCCCTCGACATCGCCGAAGCCCTCCTCGAAGAATCCCTCATCGCCGTCGTGCCGGGCGAGGACTTCGGCGGCTGCGCCGGCAACCACATCCGAATCTCCTTCGCCTGCTCCGAAGAACAGATCACCCAAGGCATGGACCGCCTCGACAAGTTCGTCGCATCGCTCAAATGACGCCCAGGGCGCGCCAGCACTCGCACCGGTGCCGCCGATCCCGGCTCTGCGCGATCGGTGCTCCACCTGCCACCCACCGCCGTGAACTCATCCGCGAATCCAATGAGACCCCGTGCTTCGCCCCGTGGGGGCAAGAAGACCGAGTCACCCGTTGCACCATTGAGGCGCTCGGCGGCACGCTCACGCGCGAATCTCAATCACGACCTGTCTCACCGCCCGCGCAGCAGTTCCGGCGCCCGGCTCTTGTCGCCCTCCGCCCGATTGCAGCACTCGCGCTGGTGCTCCTCAAGCCCAGCCAGGATGAGCAGCATCTCGCCCTGTTCATCCCGCGCTTTGCCCTTGGGATCGCCCCCGCCGCCCGCTCCTCCACCCGCGCTCTCGCCGCAGCCCGCCGCGAAGATCGAGAGGTAGTAGAAGAAATCGTCGTTGTTGATGATCCCGTTCGGCACGCCGTACCCCGCCGAACCCGGGATCGCGCCGGTGGTCAGGTCGGCCACCGCCAGGTTCCCCGCCGCGAACTGCGACAGGTAGTAGAAAAAATCATCGTTGTTCAGCACGCCGTTGGGCACCCCATAGCCCGCCGAACCCGGGATCGCGCCGGTGGTCAGGTCGGGCTCGCACGCCGCCCCCACGATCACCACGCCCTCCATGAACGTGCCGTGCAGCACGCAGTAGTAATGGAACGTCCCAGCGGTGTTGAACTCAAACTCGTAGCTGGCGTTCTGGACCAGCTGCGGCGAGCCGAACACCCCGCTCGGAATGCCCGACCCCGCGGCCGCCTGGCTGGTCGCGGTGTGGCGCGGGAACTCGAGATTGGTCCACCGAACGCTGTCGCCCTCCTGGATCGTGACCGTACTCGGCAGGTACGCAAACCCGTTGATGTTGACCTGGAACACCGCGCCCACGGCGGCCGGACCGACGGCGCCGCCAGACATGGCGGCCAAAGCGACCCACAAACCCGAGCAACCAGTGCGCATGACGTCTCTCCCTGGCGGAACCCGCCGCTCTCAGATGTCGCCGACAGGCGCGGGCCTTGCGTCCCACACCGCCGACCCCCGAAGCGTCCGAACCGCAAAGCCGAGCCTACCACGCTTTCAACCGTCCCACGCCGCCGCCATGTTCTCGGACCCGCCATCAGACCCACATCGCAAACCCCTCATCGAGCCCCACGCTCGCTCGCAAACCAACCCCGGGCAACGCTCGGCTCCTCTGGTCCCGCGTGGCAACACGCCCTCTCGTGCTCCGCCCGCAGGCTCGCGCTCAGGATCATGTCCGCCGACTCCGCGGCCCCGGGCCCGGGCCCGCCCCCGACACGCTCGGCGCACCCCGCCGCGAACAGCGAGAGATAGAAGAAGAAATCATCGTTGCTGAGAATCCCGTTCGGAACGCCGTAGCCCGGCGACCCCGGAACCGCGCCCGCCGTCAGGTCCGCCACGCCGAGATTGCCCTGGGCAAACTGCGCCACATAGTAGAAAAAATCGTCGTTGCTCAGCACGCCGTTGGGAACGCCATACCCCGGCCCGCCCGGCACGGCCCCGGTCGTCAGGTCGGGCCGACACGCCGCCTCCACAATCACCACGCCCTGCATGCTGCTGCCATGCGGGATGCAGAAGTAGTGGTACGTCCCCACGGTGGTGAACACGAACTCGAAGACCTCGTTCTGCTGGAGCAGGGGCGAGCCAAACACCCCATTGGGCACAAGCGTCCCCGGGCCGGTCTGCGACGTGGCCGTGTGCTCGATCGGGTCCAGGTTCGTCCACCGCACCGACTCGCCCTGTCGGATGGTCACGACCTGGGGCTGGAACTCGAAGTCCAGAATCGTCACGTCGACGCCCAAGGCGCTGGTGCAAGCCCGCAGGGATGCCGCCAGGACGCCGGTGAGACGGGCTGCTTGTGGAATCATCGTGGAAAACTCCCGGAGGGCCGTCGCCTGGGTGTCGCGGGCCATGGGTGTCGTGGCCGGTGAGATTGTCCCTCCCGGTCCGCCGTCGGGCGCAAAGGTCCCGTGAGACCTGCGCGCAGATCACACCCGCGAGCAATCCGCATCCATGGCCCCACGCCGAGCCGGGCCTCCGCCCGTTCGCCCCACGCCCCTTGACTTCGCGCCCCCTTCTCACACTTTGCGCCCCGGCTAAACCAAACGGTGACACTCCGACCGCCTCAGCCTTGTAGATTTCCACCCTCAGCGCGGAGCCGGTGAACCGGCCCCGGACCGCTTGCGATCCCACATGGCCCATGACGGCGGGTGTCCGCCGTCACCGCTGTCGGTGCGCGGGCACAAACCGACTGGAAAGAGGAGACGATCCCATGCAGACTCGACTCGTATGTGCCGCCGCGGCCCTGGCCTGCCTCGCCGGCTTGGCTCAGGCCCAGAACACCGGCCCCAGCAGCACCGCTGCGTCCTACGTCCTGCCCAGCGGCCCCAAGGCCAGCCTCATCTCCACGACCTCCATCCTCACCACCGGCGATGCCATCGGCGGCTATCGCCTGGTCGGAATCCCCGACGGCACCGGCGCCTTCGACAACGGCGACGGAACCTTCACCTGGGTCGTCAACCACGAGCTCGGCGGGGGCTCTGGCATCGCCCGCGCCCACGGCTCCACCGGCGCGTTCGTCTCCCGCTGGGTCATCAACAAGTCCAGCCTCGCCGTCGTCTCCGGCCGCGATCACAACACCGCCGCCACCGACGTCTTCACCTGGAACGGCACCGCCTTCGTCGCCGGCACCACCCAGTTCAGCCGCTTCTGCTCCGCCGACCTCGCCGAACCCACCGCCTACAAGTTCGGAAGCCTCGGCACCGACGCCCGCATCTTCATGAACGGCGAGGAGACCGGCGACGAAGGCCGCGGCTTCGCCCACATCATCTCCGGTCCTAACGTCAACCAGACCTGGGAACTGCCCTACACCGGCAAGTTCTCCTGGGAAAACTCCATCGCCTGCCCCTTCCCCCAGGTCAAGACCATCGTCGTCGGCACCGACGACACCACCCCGGGCGAGGTCTATGTCTACATCGGCGACAAGCAGGGCGCTGGCAACGACATCACCCGCGCGGGCCTCGACAACGGCCTGCTCTACGGCGTCAAGATCGCGGGCGTCCCCAGCGAGCTCCGCGCCACGCCCGTCTCCGGTACGTTCACCCTCGAGAACCTCGGCAACGTCCAGAACTCCTCCGGCGCCGCCCTCTCCACCGCCTCGCTCGCCGCCGGCGTCACCCGCTTCCTCCGCCCGGAGGACGGCGCGTGGGACCCCCGCCCCGGCTTCCAGAACGACTTCTACTTCTGCACCACCGACCGCTTCAACACCCCCACCACCGTCGGGCGCAGCCGCGTCTATCGCCTCCGCTTCGCCGACATCTCCCAGCCCGAACTCGGCGGCCAGATCACCAGCCTGCTCGACGGCACCGAGGGCCACCAGATGCACGACAACCTGTGCGTCGACAACCACGGGCGACTCATCCTCCAGGAGGACCCGGGTGGCAACGAGTGGGCCGCCCGCCTCTGGATGCTCGACCTCAAGACCAGCCGCTACTTCGAGATCGCTCGACACAACGAAACCCTCTTCACCACCGGACAGCCCGGCTTCCTCACCAACAACGAAGAGGCCTCCGGCATCATCGACGCCTCCGCCATCCTCGGCGACGGCTGGTACCTCCAGTCCGACCAGATCCACTTCGGCATCCCGGGCGAGCTCGTCGAGTCCGGCCAGCTCTCCGCCATCTTCATCGACCCCCGCACCGTCTGCGTCCCCGACCTCACCACCAACGCCCTGGTCGGCTCCGTCGGCTACGGCATCCCCGACGGCGTCCGCAACGGCGACGACTTCTTCTACTTCCTCGCCCAGTTCGCCGCCGGCAACCTCGCGGTGACCGACATGACCACCGGCGCCGTCTCCGGCCAGCCCGGCTACGGCGTCTCCAACGGCGTCCTCACCAACGACGACTTCCTCTACTACCTCAACATCTACGCCCTGGGATGCTGATCCAGCGTCTGCCAAACTCCCCCGCCCCTCGGCCCACGCCGGGGGGCGGGTTTCTTCCCGACCACCCCAACCACACGCGCGCGACGACTCACGACGGAACAACCCACATGCCCACCAGCCGCACACTCGCACTCCTACTCCTCGCCAATCCGCTCGTGGCCACCGCACAACCGGCCCCAAGCGAACGCATCCAAGGCTCCAATCACTACACCGACACCGTGCTGGTGGCCAACACCCCCGAGCTCGAACCGCTCGTCATGGTCGATCCCCTGCTGGGAAACGCCTGGGGCTTGGCCATTCGTCCGCCGGGCGCCGGCGGGCACTTCTGGATCTCCAACTTCAACTCCGGCACCACCACCACCTACGTCGGCGACGCCCACAAGCCCGACGGCACCTTCATGCCGCTCTTCCAGGACGACCTGATGCAGGTCCGCATCCCGATCGGCGCGGGCAAGCGCGAGGACGGCCCGCCCATCGTCCCCATCTCACAGCCCACCGGACAAGTCTTCAACCACTCGTCGTCGGACTTCGTCGTGTCGGGCGAGGGGATCACCGCCGCCTCCAAGTTCATCTTCGTCACCGCCGAGGGCACCATCTCCGGCTGGACCGAGATCAAAGACCCCGCCACCGGCGTCCTGCGCCGCCAGACCTCCAGCGTCATCACCATCGACCAGTCCGCGCTGTACCACGACGACCGTCTCCGCTTCACCGGCTGCGCCGTCACCGACCTGCCCCGGGACAACCGCCTGTACGTCACCAACTTCATCGAGAACCGCGTCGAGGTCTACGACGCCGCGTGGAGCCGCGTCGAGCTCCCCGCCGGGCGCTTCATGTACCCGGACCAGCCGGGCAACTTCCACATCTGGAACATCCAGTACTTCCGCACCGGGCCCGAGGGCGAGGGGCGACTGTGGGGCGTGTACGCGATGATGGAGGAGCCCTGGGAGGAGGATCCCGACTTCGGCGCCATCGCCGAGTTCGACCTCGAAGGCAACTTCATCCGCAGGTTCACGACCTCCATGGACACCGATCCCTACGCGGACAGCGAGCTCAAGGCGCCATGGGGCATCGCCATCGCGCCCGACGACTTCGGCCCGCTCTCCAACTGCATGATCGTCGCCAACTTCGGCAACGGCACGCTCCCGGCCTTCGACCTGGCCACCGGAGACTTCGTCGACTGGGTCCGTGACAACTCGGGCGAGATCATGTCCGTGGACGGCGTCTGGGGCATCCTCTTCGGGAACGGCGTGGCACTGGGTGACACCAACGCCCTCTACTACGCCGCCGGACCTCGCAGCGAGTTCGACGGAACCTTCGGCAGCGTCCGCCACACGCCCAGCACCTGCCCCACCATCGAGCGCCAGCCCGAGTCCGTGACGCTGAGCGCCGGCCAGCGGTCGGCAGAACTGTCGATCCACGCGCCGGGCCCCGTCCGCTCCACGCACCAGTGGCAGACGGAGCTGAACCCCGGCCAGTGGTCCGACCTGTCTGACGGGCTGCTGGACGGCGGGACGAGCATCCACGGCTCGCAGACCCCACGCCTCAGGTTGTCCGCCATCGATCGGCACTCAAGCGTGCGGTACCGCTGCGTGGTCACCAACGCCTGCGGCTCGATCATTTCGGAGCCCGCCGCCGTCACCATCAGCGAAGCCCGCTGAGCCGCGGGCCTGAAACCTGCGGGCGGGCCGACGGCACTCTCCGGCGACCCGCCACGCTTCAGCTCAGCCAGACTCGCCACGACCTCAGCACCCGGCGGCGAAGATCGTCAGGTAGTAGAAGAAGTCGTCGTTGTTCACGATGCCGTTGGGCACGCCGTAGCCGGGGGTGCCCGGGATCGCCGTCGTGGTCAGGTCCGCCGGGCAGTTGGCCGGTCGCGGCGTGGTCCCCGTGTAGAACTCGCCGAAGTACTCGTCGTCATCCCGGTTGATGTTGACCGACACGTCGGCGATGTCGATGGTGTCGAAGGGCTGGTCGCTCCAGACGCCGACAAAGGCGGGCGTGTCATCATCAACGTTGAACGTGAAGGTGGCGACCTCGACTCCCGCCAACAGCAGCGTGACCAGGAACGTGGTGTCGATGGGCGCGCCGCCCCACGCGGGCATGGTGACATCGGGCTCAACCATGTCGAACCCCATGGAATAGACGGGGGCGTCGGCGGTGGCCAGGAAGTCCTCGTATCCGAGCGCGATGTCGTTGCCGGGAGTCGGCGCGTACCAGTCGCCCCCGATCAGGTTTGGGACCCCGAGACCGCCGATCGCAAGGTTGTCCCCGCCCGGTCCGACGGCGAACGTGATGGTGCCGACGGCGGCGGGCGCACTCAGCATCCCCAGGTCCGGGAGCGGGCCGGTGGCGTTGTTCGCGCCGGTGGCAGCGAGGAACGTGGCCTGATCGGTGAAGACCTGGATCGCGCCCAGGGCCGATCCGCTGGTGGCGACGAGGGTCGTGAGGGTGAGGCAACCAACGCCGAGTGCGGTGCGACGCATGAGTGAGTTCCCTTCGAGATGACCCGCGAATCCGCTGGTCGGTCGGGCGAGCGGCCCGGGGTGTCGGCCAGTGTGTCGGGGCACCCCAGCATACGGGGAGGGGGTGAGAATGAGGCCAGCAAACCGGGGCGGAATCGTGCGGGGAACAAGGCGACGGGCCGGCGGGGTTGTCCCGCCGGCCCGTCACGAGTGCGGCCAACGCGGCGTGTAAGCCGAGTTCTGTGCGTGCCGGGCGTCGTGGCCGACCTCTTTCGAGGCCCATTGACGGGGGCTCCGCCACGCCGCGCCGGCACCGACGGCCATTTCTCTGGCCCGGGCGTTGCCGCCCGAATCTCGGGCTCCCTCTCGGGAGTCTCGAAGCACCCGACCCGCCCCATGCCCCGAACCGGGGTTGCACGCCGCCGAAACGGCGTGCCGGGACTGCTTGGGCTTGCACGCGGTGGGGTTTGCCTTGCCCCGGCTGTCACCAGACGGGCGGTGCGCTCTTACCGCACCGTTTCACCCTTGCCTGATCCCCTCTGGAATCTCAGAGTTGAGAGCTGAGACTTCAGAGGGGCCATCGGCGGTTTGTTTTCTGTGGCACTTTCCCTCGCCCCGGCCGCGGGGGCGGGTGGGGGTTACCCACCACCGTGTCCTGTCGTGCTCGGACTTTCCTCACGCGGAGCGACAATCGCGCCGCGCGCGGCCGTCCCGCCGCGTCGGGGGATGATA
>CAZHKB010000113.1:0-8385 GCA_964533405.1 uncultured Phycisphaeraceae bacterium
GGGGTTGGTGGTGGGGTTGGTGGGCCAGTCGATGTTGGCGACGGTGGCGACCCAAACGCCCCGGAACTCGCGCGGAGCGGTGGGGGGACGGATGGTTGGGTCCTGTCGCCAGCGACCGGCGGCGCGGGCGGCGTTTGGGCGCGTGGTGGTGGCGCAGGCGGCGAGCGTGGCGAGAGGGGCAGAGACGGCCGCGAGGGTGAGCGAGAGCGCAGCGCGGCGGGAGAGCACCGACGCCCTGCACCCGTTGCGGCGTTGAGCAACGGGGGGAGGCAGCGGTGGGGGGCATGGCTGATCGGAGTGGCCGGTGGTCGCGGGCCGGACGTACCCCTCACCCCTGCCCCCTCCCCATTCCGCGGGGCCGGCATGGGGCGAGGGGGGGAGCAACGGTGAAGTCTGGGTGGGGCTGGTCTGATCGTTCATGGCGGGAGGGGCGATTGGCCGAATGAGGAGGTGAGGGAGTGCCGGTGGAATCGGCCAGTCCGCGTGCGCGGCTGCATCATTCGTTGGTTCCTGGCCGCGCGGGCGATCGGGAGAGGATGCGGGCGTCGCGGTGTTCCCGGAGGGAGCGTCGATGGGACTGCTGCAATCACTTGGCCGGCTGTGGGGCGGGCCGGGTTCGGATCGGAACATGGGCAATGCGACGGGTGGACAGGCGGCGCGGGGGCGTCGTCCTGTGGCGATTGACTTGCACACGCCGGGCCACGCGGCGACGCGGTCGGGCGGGGTGGAAGCGATCGATCGGGAGTTGTCCGAGCGCCTCGGGCTCAAGCCCAGTCCGATGCCGAGTCGGGAGGCGGGGCGGATGAAGCAGGGGGCGGTCGCGTCGGCGGTTGTGAGCGGAGAAGTCGTTGAAAGCCAAGACGTGGCGGTCGCCCAGGAGCATGGCTCCGCGGAGCCCGAACCAGGCCACACGCCCGCCGGGCGCGCGAGCGGGACCGGCCCGCGCGATGGGGCCGACGGGTTCATGTCCACGTTGCTCGCGCTGCCCGAACGCCATGGCCGCGGCAAGGTCCGCAGCAAGCAGCAGTTGCTCGACCAACTGCGCGACAACTACGAAGAAGTCCTGCGCGTCGTCCGCAAGGTCGATGGCCAGCTCGACCAGCAGCAGCGGCGCGGCGAGCGGATGCTCGAGATCGCCGAGCACACGGTCCACGGGCGACTGCCGGAACTGCGCGAGGAGACGCGAAAGGTCGGCGACGCGATCGACCGCCTGGCGACAGGGATCGGGCGAGGCCAGGACCGCCTCGAAAAGGGCGTGGCGGACCAGGTCGCGGCGGTCGAACGCGTCCAGGCGCTGCTCACGCAACTGGTCGAGAACGACCGCTCGCTGGGCGAGTCGCTGGTCGAGTTCCGCCGCACCGCCGCGGGCATGGCGATCGCCACCGATCGGCTGGGCAGCGTGATGGCGGGGATGCAGGAGCGGGCCGAGCGGCGTGATGACCAGATCGTCGCCGTGCTGGACCGGAGCCAGAAGACGCTGGTGACGGTGATGGTGCTGGGCGTGGTGAGCGTCGCGGCGGCGATTGTGATGGTGGTGCTGGCGGTGGTGTGAGGCGGTTGGGACCACGACGCGAGGCGATGCCCGGCGATGGGCGGTGTTGGGTGACTCGTGAGTCCGACGCCGCAGGCGGAGCCACACCGATCGCCCGGAGCCGCGATCGGTGGCACGGGAGGGAGGCACCGATCGCCCGGAGCCGTGATCCGTGGCACTCGCGGTGTTGCGCCAGATCAGTGTGCGGGTTTGATCGCGGTCAGCGTGGCCTCGATGGCGCCCACCGGGGTGGCCGTGGGGGTGAAGCGGGCGTTCCAGCGGAGCTCGTGGTCGTCGATCGTCATGACGACGACGCCGTGGTCGCGCGCTGGGGTCGCACGTTGATGGAACCAGAGCTCGGTTCCGCCCATCTGCGCCACGGGCGGTGATCGCAGCCCTGCGTCGGCTCGGCATCGACCAGCTGGACCCGAACAAGCGGAACATTGCGTTTGATCCGCATCAGGAGGCCCGCTGGGAAGCGGAAATGGAGAGCGACGGCGGCCAGGATTCGCCGTCCAGCGCGTCGATCGGGGGGGCGCAGTCGAGCGACGGCTGAGGGGCACGCGCCGATGAGCGGGACCGGGCGACCTATCCTTGGGTTTCAGCCACGCCACACGCCCTGCCGAGGATTGCCATGCCGTCAGCCTCAACGTCCGCGCCAGCCGCCGAGTCTGCGTCTGCCGCCGCATCGTTCGCCCGCGGCCTCGAGGGCGTGGTCGCCGGGGAGACCGCCATCTGCTCCGTCGAGCAGGGCGCGCTGATCTATCGCGGCTACGAGATCCACGACCTGGCCACGCACGCGACCTTCGAGCAGGTGGCTTTCCTGCTGCTGGTGGGGCACAAGCCCAGCGACGCGGAACTGCGGTACTTCAAGGATGAACTAATCGCCAACCGCGCGCTGCCCGGGCCCGTGATCGACTACCTCAAGACGGCCGGCTCGATGCTCAAAGACGGCACCGCAGTGCCCATGGACGTGCTCCGCACATGCGTGTCGATCCTGGGGAACATGGACAAGGACTGCCAGTCCAACGCCCCAGACGCGAACCTCCGCAAGGCCAAACGCCTGACCGCCAAGATCCCCACCATCATCGGCCACATGCAGAACGTGATCGACGCCAAGAACGGCAAGGTGGACCTGATCGGCGTCGAGACGGGCGGCGATGCCAACCTCTCGCACGCGGGCAACATGTACTACATGATGACGGGCAGGAAGCCCACGCCCGAGTACGGGCGGTGCATCGACGTCTCGCTCATCCTCTACGCCGAGCACGATTACAACGCGAGCACGTTCGCGTGCCGCGTCATCGCCGGCACACTCTCTGACATGCACGGGGCCGTCACCGGCGGCATCGCGGCCCTGAAGGGCCCGCTGCACGGCGGGGCCAACGAGGCCGCCATGGACATGCTCTCCGAAATGCGCCGCGACCTCGGCACCGAAAACGACGCCAAGAAGATCGAGTCATGGATGCACAGGGCGTTCGCCGAGAAGCGCAAACTGATGGGCTTCGGGCATCGCGTCTACAAGAACGGCGACCACCGCGCGCCGATCCTGCACGGGCTGGGCCGCAAAATCGCCGAGAAACAGGGGCCCGACAGCGTCCGCCTGTTCGAACTGGGCGAGATCGTCCAGGCCCAGATGCTCCGCGAGAAGAACATCCACCCCAACGTCGACTTCCCCTGCGGCATGACGTACTTCGTCATGGGCATCCCGGTCCCGCAGTACACCCCCATCTTCGTCGCCAGCCGCATCACCGGCTGGGCCGCCCACATCATGGAACAGCACGCCAACAACCGGCTCATCAGGCCGGTGAGCGTGTACAGCGGGCCCGCGCTGAAGAACTGGAATGGCTGAGCCGGGGGGCACTCCGACGAGCCGCGCGGCGCGAGCCCGCGGGCCGATGTGGCGGGGGTGCCCGATCGCCTGGCGCGCGCCGCCAGGCTTGTTCGGCGTAAGCGGTCATGCTCTGGGACACTCCGCGTGATCAAGTACATCGGATCCAAGCGGACGCTGGTGCCCGCGATATTCGACATCGTGCGAGGCGTGGGGGGTGCGCGGACCGTGCTCGACCTGTTCTCCGGCACCTCCCGCGTCGGACACGCCCTCAAAGCCCACGGCTACCGCGTCCTCTCGAATGACCACAACGCCTACGCCGCCACCCTCGCCCGTTGCTACGTCCAGGCCGACGCCCAGGACGTCCTCGTCGACGCCACCCGCCTCGTCGCCGAGTTCAACGCCCTCCCCGGCTCCCCCGGCTACTTCACCGACACCTTCTGCCTCCGCTCCCGCTTCTTCCAGCCCAAAAACGGTCAGCGCATCGACGCCATCCGCGAGGCCATCGCCGCCAAGGCCCTTCCCCCCGAGCTCGAATCCGTCATGCTCGTGAGCCTCATGGAGGCCGCCGATCGCGTCGATTCCACCACCGGACTTCAAATGGCCTACCTCAAGTCCTGGGCCCCCCGCGCCCACAACGACCTCCAGCTCCGTGTCCCCGACCTTCTCCCCCGCGCCACGCACGGCAAGGGCCAGGCCCACAACCTCGACGCCTTCGACGCCGCGGCCAATCTCGAAGCGGACATCGCCTACATCGATCCACCTTATAACCAACATTCTTACTTAGGAAACTACCACATCTGGGAATCCCTCGTCCGCTGGGACAAGCCCGAGGTCTACGGCATCGCCTGCAAACGCGTCGACGTGCGCAATCGCCAGTCCATCTTCAACTCCCGCCCCCGCTTCGCCGCCGCCATGCAGCGCCTCCTCGCCTCCGTCCGCGCCCCAATCCTTCTCATCTCCTTCAACAACGAGGGCTACCTCTCACGCCCTGACCTCGAATCCATGCTCTCGTCGCTCTGGGACGCCCAGGGCAAAGTCACCACCATCGAGCAGAACTTCAAACGCTACGTCGGAGCCCAGATCGGCATCTACAACCCACAGGGCGAGAAGGTCGGCAAGGTGAGCCATCTGCGGAACAAGGAGTATCTGTACGTCGCCTCGCGGGAGTCCGTGGCTGAGAGGCTCGCCACCATGACATCCCCGGTTTCGGAACAGGGCGCGCTGTTCGAGTAGAGCCTCGCGCACCGCGCCGAGCAAGCGATTCTGCGCCAGCGGGCTCTACTCCTCCACCTTCGCCTGCCCCGCGCTCGCCCCCACCAATCCCGCATTCGTCGGGAACCGATTCAACGCCGCCAGCAACTGCTCGACCTGCTGCGGCGGGTGCATCTGCAACATGCGCCGCCGCAACGCCGTCATCGTCTTGAGTTCCTGCTCGGTCAGCAGCAGGTCCTCCTTGCGCGTCCCGCTCGCGGCCAGGTTGATGGCCGGAAACAGCCGCCGCTCCGAGATCTTCCGATCCAGGATCAGTTCCATGTTGCCAGTGCCCTTGAACTCCTCGAAGATCACCTGGTCCCCCGCCGAGCCGGTGTCGACCAGCGCCGACGCGATGATGGTCAGGCTCCCGCCGTCCTCGGTGTTGCGGGCGGCCCCGAAGATGGCGCGCGGAATCTCCAGCGCCTTGGAGTCGATGCCGCCGGTCATCGTCCGCCCGGAGTTGGCGTGCCGACCGCTGCGGTTGAATGCTCGACCCAGCCGGGTCAGCGAGTCGAGCACCATCACCACATGCTTGCCAGCCTCGACCATCCGCTTCGCCCGCTCCAGCGCCATCATGCTCACCGCGACGTGACGCTCGGTGTCATGGTCGTTGCTGGATGCAATGATCCGCACCCGCGCCGGGTCCCAAGGCTTGTCGGGGCCCGCGACCGCCTCGCGCATCGCCGTCTCGATCATCTCGTCCTCGGCGGCCGCGATGTGGTGCCCCGCCTTGCCGTTCAAGCCCGCGGTGCCCGCGGGCTTGGCCCCGTCGACCGGCTCGGCGCCCAGAACCCGCGGCTTGGGCGAGATGCCAAAGGCGCGCCGAAACTCGGTGACCTCCTCCGGCCTCTCATCGATCAGCAGAAGCACAACTTCAACGTCCTTGTGGTTGCGCAGGACCGCGGTGGCGATGTCCTTCAGCAGCGTCGTCTTGCCGGCCTTGGGCGGCGAGACGATGAGTCCCCGCTGGCCGCGCCCGATCGGGCAGAACAGGTCGATGAGTCGGCAGGACGGCGGGCAGCCCGGGTACTCAAGGGTCAGTCGCGGCTGGGGGTCGATGACAGTCAGGTCCTCGAAGCGCTTGGCCTTCGCGAACGTCGAAGGGTCCATGCCCTCGATCGCCAGAATCTGCTCCACCACGGGGCGGGGGCGGACGGGGCCGGCCTGCATCTCCTGATGCCGCCCTCGCTGGCCGTGACCTCGGTGCTGGCCGGAGTGATGCCGCCCGCCCTGTTGCGGCTGGGCCGGCACGCGGTCGACCACCTCCACGGTGACCTCCAGCCCCGGGCGGAGATTAAACTTCTGCCCAAGGTCCGCCGGCATCAGCGGGTCGTCCGGGCGATGGACCATCATGTTGCTGACGATCTGGCGCACCCGCGCCTCGGCCCTGTCTGGCCACTCAAGAATCCCCGTCACCGTTCTCATGCGCCGTCCCTGGGGGCACGCCGATCGGCGTCGCCCGATTCCCGGGAGCCCGTTGGCCCCCGGCCTGTCGCCCCCGCTCGGTGCGAGAGGCGTTCAAACTCTGCTTCACTCGCCGACCCGGGCACGCGGGGTGCGCTGCGGTGGGGCTTTCAACCACCCCCACGAGGCGCGAACAACCCCTGCCTATCTCGGCCTTCGGACGCGGTACGCCGCGCTCACAAACGAACTCTGCCTACCGCGAAGCCAATGGGTTGCGCGCACCCACGGGGTTCGTGGTCCGGCCCGCATCACTGCACTTGATCAACCCCGGATGGTGACGACCGAAGTCTCGGCCTCGTCCGGATATCGCCTCAGTCGGCGAGTATGAGAGCCTAGTTTCCAGCCGGGACGCTCAAAGGACGCGTCAACCCACTGGACGAGCCACCAGAGTATACGTCAGAACCGGTGGATCGGTGTCCAGAAGCGCACGGAATCCAAACCCCGCAGCGTGATATCGACCGGAAACCATTGCGAGATCAAGTCTTAGGCCGCCCAGGGGCGGTCGAAATCCTGCCCGCCGCGCTCACGGGCGAAACGGTCGAACGGAAGAGGAGCCAGCAAGTCCACGAGTTCATCCACGTTCTTCTGCACGTCGCCCACCGCCCGTTCGACCTGTTCGATGGATTCCGAGCGGGCGCGGATGGGTGTGGGCTCGCGCAGGCGAGCGCCAGCCCCTTCACCATGACGGGAAACCCGCCGAACCCGATCCATCGGGAAAGGCAGCACGTCCGGATTCCGCTCCGAGTCGCCGACCAATCGCAACCTGGGCATGTGGACCCCCTGGACAAACCGTGGCCTGACCATCGGCGTGTCGCGGGGGTGCGCTCAACTCGTGGTGGGTTCATCCTCGATTCACGCGGGTTTCTTTGGGCACGCCGGCGGCAACCCCCCCGCAGACGGCCCGTTGGCGCAGCAATTGCGGACGTGACGCCGAAGCCATCGGACCCAATCCCTGTCCGCTCGTCTGTTCTGGCTGCTCTCCGCATCTGTCGTTCAACTGTTCTCGCCCTCGAGAACGGGGTAATCCTCGGCTCAAGGCGGGCCGCTCTTGTCGTGCCCCCGACAGATCGGCTCCGAGTGTGCCCCTCGCGGGGCCGGTTGCTGCGTCGCCCGGTACTCTTGGGCCATGCCCGACCATCGCCTCCCCACCGACACCGACGACGGCCTGCTGCTCATCATCAGCGGCCCCAGTGGCGTGGGGAAAACCACCATCACCCGGGGCGTGGAGCGCTCAATCCCCGGTGCGGTCTTCTCCGTCTCGGCCACCACCCGGGCCAAAACCGACGCCGACGTGGAAGGGCTGGACTACCACTTCGTCACGCCGGACGAGTTCCAGCGGATGCTCGATCGGGCAGAGTTCCTCGAGTTCGCCGGGGTGTTTGGCAAGCGGTATGGCACGCCTCGGGCCTGGGTGGTGGAGCAGCTCAAGCGCGGCCGCCTCGTGATCCTGGAGATCGACGTCCAAGGGGCGATCCAGGTGAAACGTCAGATGTCGACGGCCTTCGCGATCTTCATCCTGCCGCCGAGCGAGGATGTGCTGCTGGAACGCCTGCGGGCCCGGAAGCGGGAGCCCGAGGACGCGATCCAGCGGCGGTTCGCCGAGGCCAGGCGCGAGATGGCCGTCGCCCGTGAGTCCGGCGTCTACGACGCGTTCCTCGTGAACCGAGACGTGGGGGCGGCCATTGAGGAGGCGGTGGAGTTGATTCAGGAGCGACGCAGCCGGAAGTGAGGTCAGCAGCTTCGATAGTCCTATAACCTCGACCGCACAACCCCGACTGAAGATTTTGGTCGTGAGGTCTTGCGATTGAGTTCCTGGCGCGTTTTCGGCCCCGCAAGATACCTGAGGGGACTCCTGACCGACATTCTCCAGATGATCTTCGGCGAGCCACGCTGGCCCGCCTCGCGGCAGTGCAAGATACCCGATTGCAGCGCTCCGCATCGTTTCCTTCTGGCAGAGACGCATCATTCGACGGCGTGATCGGAGTTCGTTCGCGTGATTGCCCCGTGCTGGGCCGACCTTGAGCGCACCGGCAGCGTGCCCCCGTGTCTGCTCCTGGTTCAGGCGATGGATGGCGTTCATTCCGAGCCCGCCCCCCCGCTGGATTCGGTAACACCCGCAGTCGCCCGATTCGTTGAAGGAACAGCACCTGCGTCTCGAAGCGTCCCATCTGGCTGGTCGAGGCCGCCCGCGAGTCTCTGGCTCGCCCGCCCACGATGCAGCGCATGGTCGGATCGACGCACAGCCGATCGGCGTCGTTGGTGTCCTCGTACCCGGCCAGGCGGCTGTACACCGACTGCCGCA
>CAZHKB010000114.1:0-8365 GCA_964533405.1 uncultured Phycisphaeraceae bacterium
AACCCAACCCCCTCTACGTCTTCCTCCACATCCCCAAGACCGCCGGCACCTCCCTCGTCCAGATGATGAAGGCCGCACTCCCCCCCGGCGAGTACCTCGACCTCTACGGCGTTCATCGCACCACCGAAGTTTTGGTTAGGGAGTTGGCCGCACTTCCCCCGGAACGCAAGGCCCGCATCCGCTTTGCCGCCGGTCACCAAGTCTGGTACGGCATCCACGAGGCCCTCGAGCGCCCGGCCCGATACATCACCTTCCTCCGCTCCCCGGTTGCCCGGGTGCTGTCCTGCTATCGCATGATGCGCCGGGACCCAACCAACGGCTTCCACGCCGTCATCACCCGCCACTGCCCGACCTTCGCCGCCTACGTCTCAAGCCCCTCCCATCCCCTGGTGGCCAACCACATGGCCGTCATGCTCGCCCGTCGAGGGGCCGGAGCCAACCACAACGCCGACGACTGCTGGCGGGTGAACCAGACCTGGCTGGAGCGGGCGGATCAGAATCTCGCCAACTTCTGGTTCGTCGGCTTCCAGGAATCCTACGAGCAGGACTGCCGCCTGCTCTGTGAGAAGATGGCGGTTGCCTGCACGCCGCGCCACGAACGCCGGGCGGCCGACGAGCCTCCGGACGACCTCGCAATTTCAGTGGCCGACGTGGCAACCTGCCGGGAACTCAACTGGGCCGACGCGGTGCTCTACGAACTGGCGTTGATCCGGCGCGGGCTGAGTGAGGGATGATCCGGGGGTTTCGAGCGGCCTTTGCACGATCTGAATAGCGACATATTCCATGTGTCATGTTGATTTTGGTGTCTAATCGATGGAACAAGTCCGGACACACGCGCGAATCGACTCCTGCCAAGGGCGTGGAAAGTGGATCAAGACGCGGGAGCCTCGGATCGCAGACTCAAGCACGGGACGGCTGGCTCAGGCCGAGCCCAGTCGCGCGGGACGGGGCAGTAAATTGGGGCCTTTGGCGGGTGATTGCGGTGTCCGGGGACGGGTGAGGTCTCCGTGTGCCGGGGCGGGTCCAAGAGGAGGGACCCGCCAATCCGCTGGAGAGCCGCCGACGATTGGGCTGATCGCCCTCGAGGTTGATCAGGGCGGCTGACGAGAGGGGCAGCGGCGCCCGAGGGAACTCGCGCGCTGCTGAATCGCAGTCGGCTGCGCGGACGGACCCCGCAGACTTGGAAGGCGAGCGATGATTCGGCGAAACAGGGTCCGGACAATCGGGGAGCCGGAAGCCAGGCACGGCTCGGCGTCGTGGGAGGAGTGCGAAATGCTGCTGGACGGGGTCTCGCAACTGGTGCTGATGGACGCCCTCGAAGAACTTAAGCGAGGATCGGGCCGCAAGTTCGAGGACCGGCTTTGGCTGGGCTTCGGCGACGAATGGACCAAAATCCGTACGCTGCTCCTCAGGGATGGGGCGATCAAGGAGGTGCCCGGAGACGGCCCGATGTACGCGCTCCTGACGCGGGGCGAGGCTCTTCGCCAGCGGCTCTCAGAGGCGCTTGCCCCCAAGTCGTCGGCCTCCATGACCGCGATCGACGTGGCGCTAACGGACGGCAAGTAGACCCTCGGCAAGGGGGATCACAGACAGAGGAAGGGTGCGGGCGCGGAGGGGTTGCCCTTCGCGCCCGTTATCGCGTTTGCATGGCACCACCGGCGGCGTGGCAAGGTAGTCGGCGGTGCAACTCGATTGGTCATTGGGCGGGGTGCGGGCGGGAGACGACCAAAGCGGCTTGACGCAAGCCTTGGAATCTGCACAATGAACGAGGGGTGAAGAAAAGGAAATCTGAGATGACAAGATGCGGAATGACTCCGGCGTTGGCCGCCGGTGTGCTGTGCCTCTTGGGCGGGACGACAGCGTCGGCCCAAACACTCCTGAACGGCCAAGCGGTTCCCTTCGAGGAATGCTGGACGAGGATGACCGAGCAGGAGCGGCGGGCGGCGATGCTGCTGCAGGCGGCCGGGGCGTACGAGCTCCCGGCGGGCGGAGTGCCCGAGGTGCCCTCCTACGTCGCGCTGACCTTCCACGTCGTTCGTCGCAACGATGGCACGGGCGGCATCGCTCAGGCCCAGCTCGACCAGGCGATGATCGACGCCAACCTCATGTTCGCGCCGATGGGTATCCAGTTCTGCAAGCCCGGCCCCACGCTGCTCATCAACAACACGGCCTGGTACCAGCCCACCTCGATCACCACCGTCAACGCCATGCGGTCGTCCAACAACATCACCGGCACCATCAACATCTACTTCGCGGAGCTGAACAGCGCGGGCCTGTGCGGCATCTCGGCGTTCACATTCAGCGCGCCGCCGCAGT
Source organism: uncultured Phycisphaeraceae bacterium (assembly GCA_964533405.1). Taxonomy (GTDB): domain Bacteria; phylum Planctomycetota; class Phycisphaerae; order Phycisphaerales; family UBA1924; genus JACKHA01. The sequence continues at coordinate 2,317 of CAZHKB010000114.1, forward strand.
CGATCGCGATGAACAACCAGTGCACGGGGCTGGCGACCAACCACTCGACGTTCCCGCACGAGATCGGGCACTACTTCGACCTGTACCACACGCACCAGCCCAACACCCCGAACCCGGAGTGCGCCAACGGGTCGAACTGCGCCACCGCCGGCGACCTGGTGTGCGACACCCCGGGCGATCCCACGCTCAGCACGTCCAACGTGAGCGCGGCGTGCGTGTACACGGGCACGAGCCGCGATGGAGCATTCTGCGGGAACAACCTCTTCGCCCCGAATGTGCGGAACCTGATGTCGTACTCCCGGAAGGAGTGCCGCGATCACTTCACGCCCGGACAGAACGCCCGCGCGCTGGCGACCTACCTGAACCTGCGGCTTGAACTGCAGAACAACCTGTGCGCCCCGCCCTGCCGACCCGACCTGACAACCAGCGCGCTGCCGGGGTCGCCGGGCTATGGCGTGCCGAACGGGACGCTCAACAACGACGACTTCTTCTACTACCTGGCCCAGTTCTCGGCGGGGAACCTGGCGAGGGCAGACCTGACGACCGGCGCGGTGCCCGGATCGCCCGGCTACGGCGTGCCGAACGGGATCATCAACAACGACGACTTCTTCTACTACCTGACGATGTTCGGGCTTGGGTGCTGAGAGAGTTCGACGGACGAACAAGGGGCCGCGGCTCTCTTTGTCGGCGGTGGGAGACGAGCCGCGCGGCTCGAGCCCGCGAGTTGGGCGCTCGGACAAGCGGCAATCTTCGGCGACAGGCGTCCAACGGGTTCAACAAGCCGCGGGCTTGCGCCGCGTGGCTCGTGGCGAGGCGTGCGGGTGTCCGTGCGCGCGTCCGTGGTGCGGGCGCTTGCGCCCGCCTCGTAACCGTGTGGACGCGGGCGATCACCGCTCGCCGAGGGTGCAGGTCAGGATGGTTTCGGCGCCGTCGCGCAGGACGGTGATGGTCACCTTGTCGCCGGGGCCGCGCTCGCGGAGCATCGGTCGCCACTGCGCCTGATCGGTGATGGTTTCATCTTCCCATCCGATGATGATGTCGCCGGGCAGCAGGCCCGCCTCCTGTGCGGGGGTGTCCTCGCCGACGGAGACGATCAGCACGCCCCCGTCGTCGGAGTCTTCGCCGGTGATGCCCAGGTATGCGCGGGTGCGTCCACCGGTGGGGCGTGTGACGGCGCCGCGCGTGAAGCGCTCGGGCCGAGTGGCAAGGTCGAGGGCGATGTCGAGGCAGAGGTCCACGACGCGGACGGCGCCCACGGAGTTGATGGTCCACGAGAAATCGCCGGGCCTGTGGTACTCGTCGTGCAGCAGGGTGTGCAGGAAGAGCACGGGCATGCCGGCGTTGTAGAAGTTGGTGTGGTCAGAGGGCCCGACGCCGCCGGGCAGGGGTTTGACGTCCAGCCCGCTGGCGGCGACCTTGGGATCGAGAAACTCCCAGAGGCCCTCGGCGGTGCGGACGCCGCCGAGTTCCATCACGCCCGCGCGGAGGCGGCCGATCATGTCCATGTTGAGCATGAACGTGTGCTGGTCGATGGGGACGATGGGGTGCTGGACGTAGTGCGCGCTGCCGAGCAGGCCGAGTTCCTCTCCGGAGAACGCGAGGAAGAGGATCGAGCGTGCGCCGGCGTCTTCGGGCAGCTGGGCGTACATGTCGGCCATGAGCTGGGCGGCCAGGAGCAGGCCCGAGGTGCCCGAGCTGTTGTCGTCGGCGCCCGGGTGCAGCACGCCCGTGCTGCCCGAGAGCGAGCCGCCGTCGTAGCCGTAGCCGACGTGGTCGAAGTGGGCGCCGATGACGACGTACTGGCTGGCGAGCTCCCCACGCCCCGGCAGGATGCCGCCGACATTCTGCGTGAGCGTGGGCTTGGTCTCAAGGTCCACGCTGACCGAGACGGGCTGATCGGGCAGGTCGATGATCGTGGTTCCCTCGTCGGCGAGGCGGCGCAAATCCAGCAGCGACCGGCCTCTCTCATCCGCGGCGCGGATCAGGCGATCGGCGGCGGCCTCGCTGAGGTGCAGAACCGGGATGTCGAGCGGGCCGCCGAACATGGGAGCGGTGCGGATGGACTCGAGCTTGCCCATGCGATCGTCGTCGGCGCCGGTTGGGTTGACGAGGATGACCGCGGCCGCGCCGCGATCCTCCGCGGCCCGGAACTTGGCCTCGAGCCCGGCGTTGGGCGTCCATCCGCCGGGAAGCCAGAGGCTCTGGCCCGATTCGTCCATGGGCTCGAAGCGCAGGACGAGGGCGACCTTGCCGGTCAGATCGGTGTCGTCGTCGAATGAGGAGTAGCCAGCGCGTCCATCCTCGATCCCGTATCCGATGAAGACGAGCGGGAGGTTGTCGAGCGTGTCCTGGCCGCTGAAGCCCAGGACGGCAAAGTCGGTGTCGAGGGCCAGGTCGCCGACGCCGCCGGCGGAGAGGGTGGCGGAGGCGATGGACGTGGTGGAGCCGGTGGAGAAGGGCTGGAACCAGTCGTCGAGCGGCGTGAGGACCAAGGAGCCCTCGGACGCGGTCTGCTCAGAGGCGAAGGCGGGCTTGAGGCCCACGCGGTTGAAGTGGAAGGCGATGTACTCGGCGGCGAGGTTGTTGCCGCGGAGGCCCGGGGCGCGGCCCTCGAAGAAGGGGTTGGCCAGCGTGGTGATGTGCTCGTTGTAGGTGCGGACGTTGGCGTCGAGAGCCTGAAGGAGGGTGGCGACGGGTGAGTCGGTGAGGTCGATCGTGAGGGATTGGGGGGCGAGGGTGGAGTCGGGTGCGTTTGCGGGTTGATCCGCGGGCTGCTGCACAGCGCGTGACGGGGTGGTTGTGGGCTGGGCGATGGTGGCACCGGTGAGCACCGCGAGCACGACGCCGGGAAGGATGCGGGTCGGGAACGGATTCATGCGACGGGTCTCCGGGGCGTGTGGCGCGCAGGATGGCGCGGCCGGGATGCAGAAGGCGTGTACCGCGGGGCGAGGGTAGGGTTGCCGGTGGAGGTTGTGCCCCCGTGCCCTCAAGCGAGGCTCCGCACGCCATACGCGGCTGCACCGCGGCGCCAGACCGCGCCACGTGCCTTGAACCGCGACTGGTGGCGCGCGAGTGCGTGGCGCGCGAGGTCAGTTGAAACGCAGTGCGCCCAGGACGTCCGCGTGGTCGTCGGTCCAGGCGTCGCCGGTGCGAGGATTGGCGATGGCCTGCCAGCCCGGGGCGTCGGCGAACAGATAGAGGAACTCCGGGTTGTCGCAGAGCACGACCCATTCGGAGTCGCTGCCGGAGGTGACGAAGCGCTCCTCGGGCGGGGCGGAGTCGGTCTTCTGGATGAGCAGCGTCCGCAGGTCACGGGCGGCCCGGGACATGGGGGGCAGCAGGTCGAAGTGGACGTTGGAGATGTGCACGAGCAGCACGCCGTTGGGCTTGAGGCGGGAGCGGTAGATCTGGAGCGCTTCGATGGTGAGCAGGTGGACGGGGATGGAATCCGACGAGAACGCGTCGAGCACGATGAGGTCGTACATCGCGGCCGGCTGCTGAGCCATCTTGATCCGGCCGTCGCCCAGGATGACTCGGGTGCGGGCCTGGCTGCCCGAGAGAAACGTGAAGAAACGCGGGTCCTGCGCGATCCGCGCGACGGCGGGGTCGATCTCGAAGAAATCGAACGCATCGCCGGGACGCCCGTAGGAGGCGATGGTGCCGGCGCCCAGGCCGATGACCGCGACGGTCCGTGCCGTCTCGGCCATGCGCGCGAAGGTGTCGCCCACGGGGCCGGTGCGGGTGTAATAGGAGAGGGGCTCGTGCTGGCGTTCGCTGTCGAGCCATTGCCGGCCGTGGAGTGTGGTGCCGTGCTGGAAGATGCGGAGGGCGGGGACGGGAGGCTCCTCGGCGCGGAAGAGCACGCCCGGGCGGTCGGCGACCATGCACACGCCAAAGAATGTGCGTTCGACGTGGATGATGGTGTGGGGGATATCAGAGCCCGCGGTGGGGGTGACGGTGACCTGCCCGGCCAGGGTGCCGATGATGGCGGCGAACACGAGTGGGAAGCGGGAAAGCAGGAAAGCGATCACGCACGGGATGAAGACGGTGACGACTTGGGCGATCAGGCCGGGGGTGATGGTGATCCGGCCGAAGACATCGAACGAGCGGATGCGCTGGATGCGCAGCATGACCACGCTGTCGGCGGCGATGAGGTAGGCGGCGGTGAGGATGACGGCCAGCAGCGCGGGGGCGAGGGCGCGGAAGAGTCCGAGGCGGCGGGTGGAGAGCGGGCGAGGAAAGGCGAAACGGGGGGCCGAAGGTTCGGGCTCAGAGGGGGTCGCGCCAGCATCGGCTGTCGCATCGGTCGCCTTATCGGCGCGGGACTTCCGGCGGGAGGGTGGCTTGCCGATGAGCAGCAGGGCGCAGCAACCGGCAATCGCCAGCGGGTACTCAAGCACGACGTTGAAGAGCAGCGGGGCCGCCACCGAGTTGAACGCGCCGCCGATCGCCCCGCCGAGCGAGGCCAGGAAGTAAAACTCAGTGAGACGGTCGGCGGTCGGACGAAGCGCGGCCAGCCGGCAGTGGCAGACCAGGCCGCCCGAGGCCAGCAGCGTGAGGTGCAGCGCGCCGATCACCCAGAGTGGCGTCCGGGCATGCACCATCATGGCCGCGGTCACGGCGACGGCCGCGATGGGAAGGATAATCCGTCCAACCCGCTCGGCTTGGGCGCGGAAGCGCGAGAACGCCGCGACGTAGGTGAGCAGGTAGATGGCCAGCGGCATGACCCACAGCATGGGGATGGCCGCCACGTCGGTGGTCAGGTACTGAGTGACCCCCAGCGAGAGGCTGGAGGGAGCGGCGGCCAGCGCGATCCAGGTCAGCCGCTCGCGCCAGGCAGCGGCCCGGTCGCCCTTGGTCGCAGGGAGCACAATCGGGGCAGACGCGACGGGCGCCTTGTCTTGCGTAGACCCCTTCAGCAGGTTTGCCGCCTTCGCGTCCCTCGCCGACTTCGCGTATTTCGCGCCGTTTGCGGCCTTTGCGTCCTTCGCGTTCAACCGCTCCACCCCGGCGCCAGGGCTCCGGCGCGCCCGCCTGGTCGCGACCGCCCAGCACCCGATCAGCAACGCCGCGCACGCGACGTAGCCGATGCCCCATCCCCAGCCCTGCTCGCTCAGGCCCAGCGCCGGCTCGACCACCAGCGGATACGCCAGCAGACCCATAAGGCTTCCCGTGTTGCTGGCGGCGTACAGGAAGTACGGGTCGTGGGCCCGCGCGTGCCCCGTGCGGGCGAACCACGTCTGGATGAGCGGGCTGGCGCTGCTGATCGCAAAGAACGGGATGCCGACGCTGGCCGCCAACCCGACCAGCAGCCCGACGAGCGGGGGCACGCCCTGGGCCGAGCCCGACCATGCCTTCCACCACTCCGGCAGGCCCAGCGGGATGAACACGAGGCACGACAGCAGCACCAGGCCGTGGATGATCGCCTGCGGTCGCGGGCGAAGCTTGCCGACCCAGTGCGCATAGCCATAGCCCGCCAGCAGCATGATCTGGAAGAACATCATCGTCCCGGTCCACACCGCCGGGCTGCCACCCAGGTTGGGCAGGATCAGGCGCGCGGCCAGGGGCTGGATCAGGAACAACAGAAACGCGGCGACGAAGATCGCCGCGGTGAAGAGGGCCACCATGGGGGGATGGTATGGGACAGGCGGCGGGCTTGCCGGGGTTCGTGTCGACAAGGCAGAGCAGGCCGAGTTCAGCAGCCACTTGTGAACAGATGCAGGTAAAAGAAGAAATCGTCCGTGTTGACCGCACCGTCAAGGATGCCGTAACCGGGCGTGCCAGCAACGGTTGTGGCGTTGTCAAGGGCTCGGCTCCAGCTTGAGTATGCTTCAATGCGCAACCGCTTTGCGCATCGTTCAATATTACTCAATAAGAAATCGCTGACTCAGCAACCCGCTGCGAATTGCGCCAGGTAGTAAAAGAAGTCATCGGAGTTGACGGCACCATCCAGAATGCCATAACCCGGCAGCCCCGGCACGGCGGTTGCAGTGAGATCAGGCGGGGAGGAACAGCGGTTTTGACCGGGCAGAACTCCGCAAGTCCCTAG
>CAZHKB010000115.1:0-8340 GCA_964533405.1 uncultured Phycisphaeraceae bacterium
CCCCTGCCCACGCCCCACCTGGCGCGACAACCCCATCTTCCGCAGCGTTCCGGGCATGGTCGGCCTGGGCTTCCTCACCCTCATGTTCGCGGCCTGCCTGCTCACCCTTCCCTACACCTTGGGGCGCGTCGCCCTGGGGGAGTCTGGCCACGTCCCGCGATACAACACGGGTGAAGCCACGCACGCCCGCATCCCGCCCGCCTGGTGGCCCCGCGATCGCTGGGCCAAGAACCCCGCCGACGTCGCCCGCCTCAACGCCCTGGTCGAGCCCCAAACGCTCGATCGCCTCGCCGCAGACGCCGGCACCACCGCCGAGTCCCTGCTCGAAGCAACCGCCGGCCTGCTCGCCCACCGCCTCCGACCGCACTGGCCCTCCTACATCCTGGGAACCGATCCGTTGGGCCGGAGCCTTGGCATACGCTTGCTCACGGGCGGGGGGATCTCGCTGGGGATCGGGATCGCGGCGGCGGCGCTGTCGGTGCTGATCGGGACGCTGTATGGGGCGGTCGCGGGGTACGCCGGGGGTCGGGTGGATGCGGTGATGATGCGGATCGTGGACATCCTTTATGGATTGCCGTACATCCTGCTGGTGGTGCTGCTGGCGGTGGCGGTGGATGCGTGGGTGGAAAAAAGTGTGACGGCCCGGGTGGAACGTGTCAGCGTCGCCCGGGAGGCGTGGGTACACCAGCAGACGGCGGCGATGCCGACCCCGCCCGAGGGTGAGGCTCTGCTTGAGTTGGAGCGGGCGGGGCTTGATCGGTTCGGGACTGGGGAACTGTCCGCCGGCACGATGTCGGCGATCAATGTCGGGACGCTGCTGGTGGCGATTGGTGGGGTGTCATGGCTCACGATGTCTCGAGTCATTCGCGGTCAGGTGCTGAGTCTGAAGGCGCAGCCCTTCGTGGAGGCGGCCCGCGCGCTGGGGATGTCTCCCGGGCGGATCTTTGTGCGGCACCTGTTGCCGAACTTGCTGGGGCCGATCATCGTGTACGCGACGCTGACGGTGCCGCAGGCGATTTTGCAGGAGTCGTTCCTGTCGTTTCTGGGGATCGGGGTCAGGCCGCCGCTGCCGTCGTGGGGCAATCTGGCGGCGGATGGGCTGTCGGAAATCAACCCGTATCGGAGCAACTGGTGGTTGCTGGTGTTCCCGTGTCTGCTGCTGGGCTCGACGCTGCTGGCGATGAACTTTGTGGGTGAAGGGCTGAGAGAGGCGTTTGATCCGAGGCGGAGAGGGAGATAGGGTGGGAAGCCGCCGTCCAGAGTCCTGAGTCCTGATGGTCGGGCAACCGGCGGTCGGGGCGGGGGGCGAGGGAGCGCTGCCAGAGGATGCCATCGGCTTCCTCGAGTCAGTGTGAGTTGACGCCTCGCCTGTCGTGAATCCCTGACCCGACCTCCAGAACTCAAGGCCAAAGACGCAGGACTCAAGAACCCGCGACTCCGACCACTTCAGTCGGTCAACCGACCCGGACCTTCCCCATGACCAACACCTTCGGCTTCAAGGACTTCCTGCTGCTGGCCCTTGTGCTGGCCCTGGTCGTGATGACCGGGCTGTCGATGGTGCAGGAGGACCGGCGGTTCAAGGACGTGCAGACGCTGTCGAGCACGGTGCGCGAGCAGGCGGCCCAGATGGGGCAGCTGCGGCGCGCGATCGGCGATCGTGGGACGCGGGACGAGGGGACCGACCGCATCGTGGACGCCATCAACGCTCTGGCCCGCCAGGTTGCGAGTTTGCAGGCGATGCCCGCGGGGTCGATCGGGTCCGGGGGCGACGGGCAGGGCAACCCGGCGACGAACCCGGGTGGTCAACCGGTGCTGGTCGCGGGCGGGCGCGACGAGTCGTGGGCGCGACCCGGGGTCGAGATCGACTGGCAAGATGGGCCACCCTATGTGAGCGACCCGCAGGAGTTCGAGGACTACGCCGAGGGCGGTGAGTTGATCGAGACGTTCGAGGGCCAGCCGGCCAAGATCACGCCGTTCACATATTCCGACGTGTACGGTCGGCGTGTCGTCGAGGACGTGGTGGTGGAGTCCCTGGGCAAGTACAACGCGCGGTCGCTGGCGATGGAGGGGTGGCTGGCCGAGGCCTGGCAGTACGACCCCCAGGGCATGTGGCTGCGGGTCAAGATCCGCGAGGAGGCGTGCTTCAGCGACGGGATGCCGGTGACGGGCGAGGACGTGAAGTTCACGTTCGGCACGATCATGAATCCCGAGCACGACATGGAGCGGTTCCGCTCGGTGGTGAACGTGATCGAGCGTGTGGATGTGGTGTCGGAGAAGGTGTGCGAGTTCGTGTTCGAGCGCCCGGTGTTCAGCAACATGGACGCCGCGCTCTCGATGAACGTGATCCCGAGGCATGTGTACGGGTCGCTGACGCCAGCGCAGTTCAACTCGTATACGGGATTCCTCATGGGCTCGGGCGCATACCGCCTGGAGACGCTGGACGCGAACAACCAATGGTCGCCGCCGCAGGACATCGTGCTGGTGCGCAACGAGAACTACTGGGGCGAGCGCCAGGCGTTCGGCAGCCTTCGGTTCAAGATCATCCAGGACTATGTGCAGTCGCTGATCGACTACGAGAACGGCGGGTCGGACATGCGGCGTGCGACGCCCGAGCAGTTCGCGGAGAAGAGCGAGGACGAGGACTTCGCGCGGCACAATCAGATGCTCGCCTGGACCAACATGCAGGGCGGGTACTCGTTCATCGTGTGGAACAACGGGGAGCGGGAGGGGCGTCTGACGCCGTTCGCCGATCGGCGGGTGCGTCTGGCGGTGACGATGATGCTGGACCGCGACCGGATCAACCGGGACTTCTACATGGGATTGGCGGAGATCGCGACCGGGCCGTTCCCGCCCGGGCCCTCGACCAACCCGGAGGTGGAGCCCTGGCCCTATGACGAGGCGCAGGCGCGTCGCCTGCTGGCGGAGGCGGGGTGGCAGGACCGGAATGGAAACGGGATTCTGGAGAACGAGCGTGGCGATGAGTTCCGGTGGGAGTACACATACTCGACCGGCAGCACGACGACCGACAAGATCGGGCGGTACGTGGTGGACCAGTGCCTGAAACTTGGGATCATCTGCACCATCCGCAAGATCGACTGGTCGATCATGGACACGACGCTGGACACCCGGAACTTCGACGGGCTCACGATGGCGTGGTCGGCCTCGGCCCCCGAGAGCGACCCCAACCAGCTCTGGCACTCGGACGGCATCAGGAACCAGGGGGACAACTTCGCGCAGTGGAACAGCCCGGCGGCCGATCGCCTGATCGAGGAGGGACGCGGCACGCTGGACCTTGATGCGCGGATGAAGGTGTGGCACCGCCTGCACGCGCTGATCCACGAGGAGCAGCCCTACACGTTCCTCCTGATGCTCCCGTGGATCCGGATGGTGGACGATGACGTGAGCAACGTGCACGCGTATCCGGCGGGCCTGAGCAAGGACGAGTGGTACTTCCCGGGCGGCGCGGGGCAACCGGTGCCGGGGGGGTGATGAGAGGGCGGACGTGGCGGAGTGGCAACGAGAGAGCCGACCCGACACCCGCCCGAGAACGTAGGGGCGCATCCGCGCGCGACCCTGACCCCGTGATGACCAGCGCATCGCCATCGTGAACTTTGCCCCTCTGCCGCTTTGCCACGTTGCCACGTCTTCCCACATGATCTCCTACATCATCCGACGCCTGCTCTTGATCATCCCCACCGTGCTGGGGATCACGTTCCTCATTTTCATGCTGGTGGCATATTCGCCCGGCGGGGTAGGAGCCGCGCTGCAGGCGTCGTCGGGTCAGATGGAGCAGAGCGATCGTGCCAGGCAGGAGGCGTACCTGGAGGAGCGGTACGGGCTGAACGATCCGCCGGTGGTCCAGTATCTGCGGTGGCTCGGGCGGGTCAGCCCGATCAAGTTTGGCACGCGTGAGCAGGTGAAGCCCAACGGGGAGGCGGTCCGTCCGCCCAAGGCGCTGGCGACGCCGGTGATGGCGGGCGAGTGGTACGGGATGGGAAGCGTGCCGACCGAGCCCGCTCCGCCCGAGCACGAGTTCAATGACGTGGACCTTGTGGCACCCGGTGCGGCCACCCCGGAGGCGCTGGGTCGGGCGGCGCGGAGCTCGATCGTCCGATGGGTCGTGGATGACAACTCGCCGGTCCGGGGCGGGCAGGTGGTGGCGGAGATCACCCAGGAAGGGTCAACCCAGCCGCCGATCGCGGTGACCGCCCCGCGCGGCGGCACGGTGCGGCAGTCGGTGCCGCAGGGGACCCTGCTGCCGGCCAGTGGAGTGATCGGGCGTCTGCTGGAGGATCGCGACGAGGCCTACCGACGCGCGGCTGATCGGTATGCCCGAAGCCGGGCGGCATTCATCGGGGCTCGGGCGCAGCTTGAGGATGCGATCCGCCTGTACGCGACGTGGGGTGGCGACCGGCTGCGCGGGCACAACGACGCGGTGCGCCGCTTGCGCGAGCGGCGGCAACTGCTCGATGATCCGGGGGCGATGCCGGCGGACCAACGGGCGGAGCTCCAGGCCGAGGTGGCGGAGCTGGAGTCGCGGCTGCTGACCCCCGAGCAGATCGAGGTGTCGCAGGCGCACGCGGACCGGTATCGGGGTGCTGTGGACAGGGGCAACGACCTTGGCGCGGGCGTGCTTCGGCGCGCGGGGTTCGACGCGGGGCACGAGCTGGCGGGCGAGGTGGTTGCGGCGGGTGACGCGGCGTTGGCGGCGTACGGCGCTGCCCAGCACGATCGTTCCGCGCTGATCGGCCTGTATCGGGCCAGGCCGTTCAGGCAGGCCGGGTTCTGGATCATCCCGGGGCTGGTGAGCGTGGCGTCGCCCGACCTGGGGGTGAGTTTCAGCCGGGGCACAAGCGTGCTGACGCTGATCAAGCAGCGTCTGCCGGTGACGCTGACGCTGAACCTGATCGCGTTCCCGATCATCTATCTGCTGGCGATCCCGACGGGGCTGCTGTCGGCGGTGCAGAAGGGCCGGTTCTTCGACCACGCGGTGGGCGGGCTGGTGGTGGCGATGTGGTCGATCCCGGTGCTGGTGAGCAGCGTGCTGATGGTGGGGTTCCTGGCCAACCGCAACCAGTTCCTCGGCGAGAACCACTTCCCGACCGGCTTCACGCCGCCGGGGCACGAGACGATGGCGTTCCTGCCGGATCGGGGCGAGGGCGGGGAGTTCCGCCCGGGGCTGCTGCTCTCGCAGATCCACCACATGCTGCTGCCGCTGATCGCGCTGGTGTATCCGCAACTGGCGATCCTGTCCAAGCAGACGCGGGCGTCGATGCTGGACAACTTCAGCGCGGACTACGTGCGCACGGCCAAGGCCAAGGGCGTGTCACAGAGCCACGTCGTCTCCCGCCACGTCATGCGCAACAGCCTGCTGCCGCTCATCACCATGTTCGCGACGATCTTCCCGGCCATGCTGGGCGGGTCGATCATCGTGGAGAAGGTGTTCGACATCGACGGCATGGGCTCGCTGATCCTGGAGGCGATCAACCTGCGCGACCGCGAGCTGCTGCTGGCCAACATCATGATGATCACATGCGTGAACCTGCTGGCGCTGCTGCTGGCGGACATTCTGTACGCGGTGGCGGACCCGAGGATTTCGTACTCGTGAGTGTCACAGAGACGCGAAGGCGAAGAGACGAAGCGACGGAGTGACGGGATGGTCGGCTGATGCGGTGACGAGGGAGCGGATCGACACGACATGGCACGCGAGAAAACCAACCCGACCACCATCACCGGCCTCCAGGCCTTCCGCGGCGAGGGTGCGCCCGCGGCCCGCGGGTTCTGGGCCGACGCGTGGGGGCAGGTGCTCCGCCAGCCGGGGGCGGTGGTCGGGCTGGCGTGGGTGGGCGTGGTGGCGTTCTTCGCGATCTTCGCGCCGGTGATCTCGAGCGGGCACCCAATGGTGCGGTGGGAGATCGACGGGCGGACCGGCGCCGACGCGGCGTCGTGGTTCGCGCAGGAGGTCACCGTCGGCGGGACGGGCCAGCGCGTCCGCGAGGGACTCTCGAACGACACGGCGAGGGCGCTGCTCGAACGCGAGTTCGGGCGGCACGCGGGCGTGAACGCGGCCGAGGGCGCACGCCAGGTGATGGGCGATGCGGCGGCGGGCGACATGCTGCTGGCGTCGCACCTCGAATCGATCCTCGCGGCGATCCGCGCGTACGCACCGCTCGAGTCGACGGGCGAGGAGTTGCCCCCGAGCTCGCCGCTGCTGTCGCACCTGAAGGCCGCGGACTGGGCGATCCTGGTCGGGGGCGTCCTCGGGATCGTTGTGATGGTGCTGCCCAAGGGGGCGGTGGGCGGGCTGTCGCGCGGGGCGCGGGCGGGGTTGATCGCCACGGGCGCGCTGCAGGCCGCCGCGAGCATCGTGGTCGCGTCGTTCGTGTCGGGGTACTTCACGTCGCGGGACGCGCCGGACTGGGCCAGGCGGCTCGAGACGGGCGCGTGGTTCGTGCCGCTGGCCGCGACGGCGTGCGCGAGCCTGTTGGCGGCGATGTTCTGCGCGATCGGGGCGATTCGGCGTTCAGCGCTGCGCGTGGTTCTCAGCCTGCTCGTGGCCGCGGGCGTGGCGACGATTCTGGCGATGACCTGGCGCACGCCGCCGGGATCGTTCGACGCGATGGAGCGTGAGCGGTTGGGGCAGATCAGGGCGATCTACACGCTCGTGCCCTGGTCCAGCAACCAGAGGCCCAGCGACCGCGACGCATCGGCCCTGCCGCCCGGCGCCACGCACGACCAGGCGCTGGCGAACCTGGTGCGTTCGGCCATCCCGCCGCCCGGGCAGCGGGCCGCCACGCCCGCCGATGTCGAGCGGGCGATCAGGCTCACCCGTGAGTTGCCGCTGGCGTCAGATGTCCGCGACCGCATCGCTTCGGACCTTCAGGCGACCTTCGGCGGGCAGAGCGGCGTGAGCCGAGTCCGCGTGGGAGAGGTCGTGCGTGAGCATCTTCGGGGCGTGGGCAAGGCCCACCTTCTGGGGACCGACAAGTTCGGGCAGGATGTTCTGGCCCAGATCCTGCACGCGTGCCGACTGGCGATCTCGATGGGCATCGTGGCCACCGGGCTGGCGACGGTGATCGGGGTGACCATGGGCGCCCTCATGGGGTACTTCGGCGGATGGGTGGACATGCTGCTCTATCGCGTGGTCGAGATCTTCATGGCCATCCCGCTGCTGTTCCTGCTCATCGTCGCCGCGGGGGTGCTGGAGCGGAACACGTATGTGATGATGGCGATCATCGGGTGCGTGACCTGGCACGGGGCCGCGAGGTTCACACGGGCGGAGTTCATGAAACTGCGGTCGCAGGACTTCGTGCAGTCGGCCCGTGCGGTGGGCCTGCCGCTGCGCTCGATCCTGTTCAAGCACATGCTGCCCAACGGCGTGACGCCCGTGCTGGTGGACGCGTCGTTCGGGATCGCGGCCGCGATCCAGTTCGAGGCCGTGCTGTCCTACCTCGGGCTTGGCCCGCCCGACCAGCCCTCGTGGGGGCGCGTGCTGGCCGACGCGGCGGGTGAGTCGGGCACGTTCAACTGGTGGCTCGGGGTGTTCCCGGGCCTGGCGATCTTCCTGACGGTGCTGAGCCTGACGATGGTGGGCGAGGCGCTGCGGGATGCGATCGATCCTAAACTCAAGAAGGCGAGAGTCTGATCCGGGTGGCAGGTCCACGGCTCCGCGTGGCGATACCGATCAATCCGCAACCAACCCATGGCAACCGCGACCACGACAATCCCGACGCCCGCGCTGGATCGAACCGCCCTCTCGTCCCTCATGCGGGTGGACGACTTGGCAGTTTCGTTCCAGTCGGGGCGCGGGCCGAGGGTGCAGGCCGTGGACGGCGTCCGCATGACCGTGTATCCCGGGCACACCGTCGCGGTGGTGGGGGAGTCGGGGTGCGGCAAGTCGGTAACGGCGATGAGCAGCCTGCAACTCATCCCGCGCCCGCCCGGCAACTTCGATCGGGGGCACATCTGGTTCCGGCGCGATCCGGCGGACCTGGGCGCCACGGGCGGGCTGATCGAGCCTGGCACCGCCTCGTCTACGCTGGGCGTCTCGCAGCCGATCGACCTGCTCAGCCTGACCGACCGCCAGATGCGGCAGATCCGCGGCAACGACATCGCCATGATCTTCCAGGAGCCCATGACCTCGCTCAATCCGGTGTACACCGTGGGCGACCAGATCATGGAGGCGATCCTGCTGCACCAGGCGGTGCATCCGAAGGACGCCCGCGAGATCGCCCTCAAGTCGATGCGCGACGTGGGCATCCCCGAGCCCGAGAGGCGGATCAGGCAGTACCCGCACCAGTTCTCCGGCGGCATGCGCCAGCGCGTGATGATCGCGATGGC
>CAZHKB010000116.1:0-8292 GCA_964533405.1 uncultured Phycisphaeraceae bacterium
AATCCAATAAATATCATCTCGGGTCAGCCCGGCCCAGGTCTGTTGATTGACTATGCCCAGTTCGATTGCCCGAGCGAGGATCAATGAGATGGCGCCGCGCCAACGCTCTCGAAAGCCGAGATCTGTTCAGCTGCGGCCGATTGATCTTTCGGATACGCAAAGCTCATGTTGATGATGCGAATGTCCTTATACTGCACCTCAACCCATATTTCCTCGAGCGCGATGATCGCCCTGGCGATCTTGACCTGGGGGAGGAACTGGTGCAGCGGCCCGGCACCGAGCGAGCCGCCGAATCTGACGGAGAGAATGCGGCATCGCTGGTCGATCCCGGCGATCCCAATCCCGTTGTTCGAGGTTGCGCCGATCAGCGAAGCGACAAAGGTCCCATGCCCGAGGTTGTCGCGCGCGGGGCCAAAGTTGCAGGGTGGATCAAAGTTTCCAGAGAAGTCGCAGCAGACGTACTCGATGGAGCCCGTGCCGATGCCGGTGAGAGAGAAGTCGTTTGGATAGAAGCGAGACTGGTCGAAGTCCGGATTGCAATACTCGATCCCGCTATCGAGCACACAAACGCCGACAGCCGGGTGCCCGGTGGTCCGGTTCCACGCCGGAACCACGTCAACGTCGATGCCCGCCACGCCCGTCCCTTCCCAGCAGTTGTTCATCTGGCCGCTGGGCGCTATGCAGTTTTGATCGCGGACGAACTGGCCGAAGTTGCGCGTGCCCCATTGCAGACAGAACGCCTCGTCATCAGGGACGCCCGGGATCTGCGGGCATGGAAGTGGTGGGGTAACTTGGAGGTCGGGGAACGGAGCGCCGAGTATCAACTCGTCGCACGGAATGCCGGTCACGGGATCGAACGGGCAGTCGGGAATCGGTCGACCCACGGGCTGGTATGCGAGCGAGTGTCCGCAGAGGTTCATTTCCGCTGCCCGAACCTCGGACTACGCCCTGAGCCAATCGCAGAATGCGCGTTCGCCCCCCTCGAATGGCGTTGCCGTCAGAATCATCCCGCTCATCGAGCCACGGGCGATCACCAGGAAGCCGCTGTCACGCAGCCGCGACGCCAGTGCCCTGCTCTGGCTCGGGTCACGCGGGAACACGACCACCTCTCGCGGCACAAACCTCGATTGTCGAGGGTCGGAACCCGCCATCGGCTGCGCCGGAACGCGACTGCTGGCCAACAGACTCGATACCACGACGGCCAGCGCGACAAGGCGGGACAGGTGGCCGCATGGCCGTGTCGCGGGGGGGGGAAGGGCATTCAGCTGCTCCACGCGGCGCGACCGACCTCAGCAGACGGTCTCGGAGCGAGTTTGTCAAGGCCCAACTTGCGCTTTCCGCGAACGGTGTGTGGTTTGTGTTCGCATCTAGTCAAACGGACCAATCCACTTCACAAACCCCTCCATCGCCTGATATTCCGGCAATCCCAGCGAGTCGAAGAGTTCGGCGGTGCGGCGGTTGCGGTCTTCGGCGCGCTGCCAGAACTCGCGGGTGTCGCTGGGGCCTGGGAACAGCGCCCGGTCCTTCTGCGACTGGTGCTTGAAGATCGCGCGGCGTTTGCGATCAACCTCATCGGGCGACAGGGGAACCGCCATGTCGATCTCCCAGGGTTCCCACTCCTGCCACGCGCCGCGATAGAGCCAGAGTTCGCAGGACCCGAACCAGCCGTCGCCGCGGTGGTCGGTCAGGCGTTTCATCGCTCGCGTGATGATCGCCAGGCAGACGCGGTGCGTGCCGTGCGGGTCGGAGAGGTCGCCAGCGGCGTACACGAGTTGCGGCCTGACGCGTTCCAGGAGCGCGACCGTCCGCGCCACGTCCTCCTCCCCCGCCGGCCTCTTCTTCACCCGCCCCGTCTCATAGAACGGCAGGTCCATGAAGTGGATGTGCTCCTGCTTCACGCCGCTGTACCGCGCCCCGGCCCGGGCCTCGGTGCGCCGGATCAGGCCCTTGATCTTCTGCAGCACGGGCGAATCGACCTGGCCCGCCTTCTTGTTCTTGACGAACTCTTCGACGTGCCGCTCGATACGGGCGGTGGTCGCGTCGTCCACCACGTCGAACGCGCGGGCGAACTCCTCGACGAAGTCGGCGTGGCGGACCGCCTCATCATCGAACACCGCGATGTTGCCCGAGGTCTGGTACGCGACATGCACCTCGTGCCCCTGGTCGCACAGGCGGATGAACGTGCCGCCCATCGAGATCACGTCGTCGTCGGGGTGCGGGCTGAAGATCAGCACGCGCTTGGGGAACTCATCGGGCCCGTTGGCGTCGGCGACGCCCTTGCCCAGGACGAATCGCGGGCGTCCAGGCTTGCCCCCGGGCCAACCGGTGATGGTGCGCTGCATGGCGTGGAAGACCTCGATGTTGAGGGCGTAGGCCGCGCCGCGGGCGGAGAGGAGTTCCTGCAGGCCGTGCTCGTTGTAGTCCTCGTCGGTGAGTTTGAGGATTGGTTTCTTGACCAGGCTCGCGAGCCAGAGCACGGCCCGTTTGACGGTGCGCTCATCCCAGGCGTGCCCGCACTGGGCGATCGGGCCGAGCAGCCAGGGGGTTGCGAATCGCGTCAGGCCCGCGGCCGAGGCGGGGTCGAGCACGAACGAGGCGCCCGGGTGTTCCTGCAGGAACGACGCGGCCACCGCGGGCGTGATCTCACCCTCGACGGCCCGCTGGACCACGCCCGCCTTGTGCTCGCCGAATGCCATCAGCAGGACGCGACGGGCTGAAAGGATGGTGCCCACGCCCATGGTCATCGCCTGCCGCGGGACGTTCCACTCGCCAAAGAAGTCGCTGGCGGCGTCCATGCGGGTGACGCGGTCAAGGGTGATGAGGCGAGTGCGCGAGTCGCGGGGCGAGCCTGGCTCGTTGAAGCCGATGTGGCCGGTGCGACCGATGCCCAGGATCTGGAGGTCGATGCCCCCGGCCTGGGCGATGGCGCGCTCGTAGGCGGCGCAGGACTCGGTGACGCGGTCGCGGGCGACGGTGCCGTCGGGGACGTGCGCGTGGGCCAGGTCGAGATCGACGTGCTCGAACAGGTGCTCGCGCATGAAGCGGCGATAGGACTGGAGGTCGTCCGGCCCCATCGGCCAATACTCGTCGAGATTGAACGAGGTGACGTTGCGGAATGACAGGCCCTCGGACTTGTGCAGGCGGACCAGTTCCTCGTACACGCCCACGGGGGTCGAACCGGTTGCCAGCCCCAGCACCGCGCGCTCGCCTCGGGCCGCCTTGGCGCGGATGAGGGCCGCGATCTCCCCGCCCACCGCCCGGCTCGCCGCCGACGACGACTCATGGACCGTCACCGGGATCTTCTCGCGCCCCGCACTCGCTCCAGATTCCATGCTCACTGGCGTCCCTCCAGGTCCTGCTTGGGTCGATCCCGCGGAATCAAACTCCCCGCCGATCCCGAGACGGCTTCGCGACTTTCGCATCCTTCGCGCCCTTCGCGATGCCCGCGATCACCCGAACTCTACAACACCCCCGCCATCACGCCCAACCCGAGCACTCCCAGCGTCACCGCCACGACCTTCCGCACCTGCTTCATCGTCACCTTCTTGACGACCTGCGCACCGACGGCCGACCCGATGAACGCGCACACGCACGCCGCCGCGATCAGGGTCCAGGGCGCGCCCGCCGCCGTGCCGAAGTCCTTGGACATCATCGCGGCCCCGGCCGCATACACCGCCAGCCGCGTGATGTCGACGATCGCCGCGATCGTCGAGCCGGTGCCGGTGAACTGCTTGGCATCCATGCCCGATCTGACGAGGAACACCGACCGCAGAGCGCCCTGGTGCCCCGATAGCCCGCCGAAGAACCCGGAGAGCAGCCCGCCCCGGATCAGCCACTTCTCACTCATCCGCTTCTTCTCGAACGCGGGCCAAGGTTCCAGAAACGCGAACGCGACAATCAGCCCACCCACCAGCAGCCCGACGGGCGTGACCCGCGCCGCCACCGGACCGATAGAATACTCCGCCAGCACGGGCAACCCAGTCGTCAGCGTCAGCAGCCCGGCCCCGACCACCGCGCCCCCGATCGCCGGCACGCCGAACTTCCACACCACGCTCCATTTCGCCCACCGCCCGATCGCGGCCAGTTTGAACAGGCTGTTGGCCAGGTGGACCACCGCCGTCGCTCCGATCGCGACCTCGGGCGGGAAGAACACCGCGAACGCCGGCATCAGCAGCGTGCCCAGTCCGAAGCCCGAGATCAGCGTCAGCCCCGCCGCCACCAACGCGACCACGCAGACGACGAGGTACTCCATGCCGCGATCGTAACCAGACGTGGCGGGTCGGCCCTTGCCCGGTGGCTCCGGCTATCGTCCGCCATGCCCACGTTCTTTGATGCGCATCTTGATCTGGCCTACCTCGCCGAGTCCGGGCGCGACATGAGCGCCGAGAATCTGGCGACGTGCGGCGGGCGGCACCTGCCAGCGGCGGTGACATTTGGCTCGCTGCGGGGCGGCGGGGTGTCCGCGTGTCTGGGGACGATCTTCACCGAGGCGGTGGCGGACCCCTCGAAGGCGGGGGCCGAGACGGGCGTGTTCGCGTATCCGCTGGGGGATGCGGAGGCCGCCCATCGGGCCGGGCTGCGGCAGCTGGAGTGGTATCACCAGTGGCGGCTTGAGGGGTTGATCGAGTTGATGCCGAGGCGTGGCACGGGCTGGCCAGGGCCGCGCGGGTCCGGTCCGGACGCATCGGGGCGCGTGGGCATCCTCATGGAGTGTGCCGACCCGATCCGCACGCCGGATGAACTGGGGTTCTGGGTCGAGCGAGGCGTGATCGCGATCGGGCTGGCGTGGGTGCATGGGTCGCGGTATGCCGCCGGTAACGGGGCACCGGCGGACGACAACCCGGGGCTGACCGACCTGGGACGGGCGCTGGTCCGCGCGATGGACCATCAGGGGGTGGTCCACGACCTGTCCCACCTCTCGCAGCGGGCGACGGATCAGGTGCTTGAACTGACCGACGCCGCCGTCATCGCGTCGCACTCCAACTGCCGGGCACTGTTCGATCGTGACCCCTATCCCAACGCTCGCCAGCGTCACCTGGCGGATTCCACGATCCGCGAGGTGGCTCGGCGTGGCGGGGTGGTCGGGATCAACCTGCTGTCAGACTTCCTCGACCCCGCCCTGGAGCGAGGGCAACGGGCATCGCTCGATCAGGTGGTCCGTCATATCGAGCGTGTGTGTGAGGTCGCGGGGCATCGTCGGGCGGTGGGGCTGGGCAGCGATATGGACGGAGGGTTCTCCGCGGCCCGTCTGCCGGCGGGAGTCAACAGCCCGACCGATCTCGCCCTGCTCCTGGCGGCCCTGAAGGGCGCGGGCTGGGCAGAGGCGGAGATCGGGGGATTTGCGGCTGCGAACTGGCTTCGGTTCTGGGACTCAGAGTAGGGACCGGGCGACAGGCGGGCGCACCCCTCGGAACTGGGGATGCGTACAAAACGAGAATCGTGGCGACGGCAACCAAAAACGATTAATTCTTGCTTGACTCGCCCCCCTGAGTCTGGGATGCTTCAGTGCTGAGGAGGAGGAGAGTTCCCGCTCTCATTCCCATGGGGTTCGTGGCAGTCGCGCCCGGGTGGTTTTCCGGGTGCGTGGGCCTTGGATTTGGGCTTGATTTGGGCTTGGGATTCGAGTCATCAGGAGGCCGCGGGACACCGCGGCGGAGAGCAAGCGTGTTTGACAGCCCCGTTGGTGGGGCGAGGGGCTCCGGCAACGGGGCCAAGACGAGAGAAGACACCTCGGTCGGTTGGACAAAGGCCTGAAATATGGCCCCAGATAGGAGAGACAAGATGAAGTTCGCTTTGATTGCTGTCGCTGGGCTCGCCACTGTCGCTTCCGCGCAGACCGCGGATCGCTTCACGGGCACCCACACGGGCGTCCGCCCCGTCCAGAACTCCGGGTACAACGGCGGGGCCATGATTGGCACCGACGCGACCCTGTGGGACAACGGCGGCTTCCAGACCACCCCCGGCTTCTCCGAGCTGCAGACCGGTGAGACGATCTTCGGCTACGGCAACCAGGCTCCCCCGATCTCCAACTCCATGGGCGATGACTTCACGGTCTCCGGCGGCGGCTGGAACGTGACCTCGCTCTCGTTCTTCGGGTACCAGACCGGCTCGACGACCGCCACCTCGACCTTCACGGCCGTGAACTGGACCATCTACGCCGGCGCGATCGGCAACACCTCGACCCCGGTCGGCTCGGGCTCGGGCCTCAACTCCTCGACCTTCACCGGCGTCTACCGCGTGAACGCCGGGTTGACGACCACCAACCGCCCGATCTTCATGAACACCGTCAACGTCAGCGTCAGCCTCGCCAACGGCGCGCACTGGGTTGCCTGGAACGCCGCGGGCTCCCTGGCCTCTGGCCCGTGGGCTCCGCCCGTCACCCCCTTCCCTGCTGGTGCCAACGGCATGCAGCAGATCGGCGCCGCTGGCCTGTGGGTCACCACCGTCCACGGCCCCCACGCCGATGACTTGCCCTTCATCGTTTCCGGCACCGTCGTTCCCGCCCCCGCCTCCCTCGCCCTCATCGGCCTGGGCGGGCTGGTCGCTGGGCGTCGTCGCCGCTGAACGCAGTCGTGATCGCACGACTCCGGGCCGATCCTTCGGCCTGAGCACATGACCCTCGCACGCGGCGGGAACCTTCCCGCCGCGTGTCTTTTTGCAGCTGGAATCCAGCGCGGCTGACCCGATCCGAGCCCTCGGCGGGAGCCGGGCGGTCGAGTCATGCAGCCCCTGGAACGGACTCATTCGAACTCGTGATGGAACTCGGGCGTCGTCGTGCCGCCGATCGCTGCGTTGAGCGATCGGTGCCTCGATCACAACCGGACAACCCGCACCGATCGTCCAGAGCCACGATCGGTGGCACGCCCGGGTCGCAACGACGATCCGTATCAACGCTCGGGCACACTCGCCTGGAACGCGGTCGACTCGTTCTTGGGCCACCCGCCCCCCCGGCGGAGGCTCGGAGTGAAGCCCCCCGCGGTCCGAGGCTCTTCGCCAACACGCATGGACAGCGACCCGTGCGTGCGATTCAATCGCCCGCCAAGGCCTCGCGCAGGGCTGGGATCGGGCTGTTGCTCGCGTTGAAGCCGGCGTGACGCAGGCGGATGCGCCCGTCGGCGTCGACCAGCACGAGCGTGGGGACGGCGGCCACGTCGTAGCGGGCCGCGGCGTCGTCGGCGGAGCCCAGCAGCGTCGCGGTCAGCCCCAGGTTGCCGAAACTCTGGCGCATCTTGTCGGGGGAACGCTCGCGGACGGCCAGGACCAGGATCTTCAGGTCCGGGTTCTCGTCGTGGATCGCCCGCAGTTCACGGGCGAGCTTGGTCGCCCACGGATTCCAGGAGCCCCAGAACAGCAGCACGACCGGCTGGCCGCGGAGGCTGGAGAGACGGACGACCTGGCCTTGCAAGTCGTTGAGGTCGAAGTCGGGCGCCAGATCGCCGGAGCGCGTGGCGGCGTTGGGCGGGATCGCGCCCGGCGGGATCGGCACGTTGAACTGCAACGCCCCCTGGCCTTCGCCGTCGAGCCCGCCTTCGGAGCGGGAGGCTGCGATCGCGGCGGCGGCGTCGGGCGAGATGGGGGGCATCATCGCGCGGGCCTCGTCGGGGAACTGCTCGATGCGGTAGCCCTCGGGGTGCTTGAGGACGAAGTCGTCTGGCGAGAGGTCAACGTCTGTGGTGAGGGAGGTGTAGTCGACGACCTCTGTGCCGACCATGGGCAGCGAGCCGCCCCGCGAGTCGAACCCTCGGACGGCGCGGCGGGGGAGGTGGTCAGCGACGCCTAGGAAGAGGCGGTAGTAGGAGGTTCCGCCGGCCATCTGGGCCCGGAGCACCTCGCACTCGACGCCGTCGACGGTCTCGCGGGCCTCGAGGGTGAGGCGTTCGGAGGCCCGCTCACTGGCGAAGGGGTTGGGGCTGATCCAGAGTTTGGCGCGGAGACGATCGGGAACGGCGAACCAGGGCTCGAGCATGCGCATGGGCAGCTCGCGGGCGCCGACGCTGCGGTCGTCGTGGTCGAGCCACTTCATGCGCACGCCGTTGAAGGTGGCGTCGATGTCGATGGGCCTGGTGCCTCGCTCGGGGGTGATGGGGCCGGTGATGCGGACGAGCCACTTCTGGGGTTCGTCGGGGCTGCGCAGGGCCAGGATGCTGGCGGAGCCCTCGTCGGTGGTGCCGCTGAAGACCTGGGTGCCGTCGACTTTGAGGGTCGCGCGGAAGGAGTTGACTTCGGCGATGGCCCTCTCCGCCTGATCCAGGAGGGCGATGGCGGCGGGGTCGTGGTCGCGGGGGGTCTCGG
>CAZHKB010000117.1:0-8204 GCA_964533405.1 uncultured Phycisphaeraceae bacterium
GGGCATCTCGCGTGAGTGCGATGCGGTGGTGGTGGTGGTGAGCGAAGAGACCGGGGCGATCCGGATCGCCGAGCGCGGGCGGCTGTCGTCGCCGCTGACGCTGGCGGACCTCAAGGCTCAGCTCTCCAAGCGATTGGAGGCGCCGATCGCCCGCCGGCGGCGGGCCGCCGCCGCGGAGCAACAATCCCCGGATCCCGGCGACTCTGACGCCGGGTCCAACCCGGTGAGCGGCCCCGAATCGCCCGAGCCCAACCCGACCTGAACGCCGTCGCGTCCGTCCTCAACCCCACGCGAAGTCCCGCCTCTTCTCATCCTTCCCCTTCGCGTCCTCTGCCTTTCTCTGTGTCTCTGTGCCTCTGTGGTGAACTCTTTGCTGGTCAAGCCATGTTCAAAGGCCTCCCGACACTGCTGATCGTCACGACCGTCGCCATTGCGATCTGGGTGGTCGCCGAGGCGGAGAGCGTGCGGACCGAGACGTTCAATCCCATCCTGGCGATCGACCAGACGGGCGTGGGCGGCCACATGGCTCGTCCGGATTCACGGCTGCCGCCTGCCCGGATCGAGGTGGTCGCGGAGGGTTCCGCGGCGGCCCTGGACGCGCTGGGGCGGGCGCTGGGTCAGGGTGTTGTGTTGGCGCCGACCCGGGGATTGCGGGATGAGCCGGGGACTTATTCGCAGGACCTGCGGTCGGCTCTGATCTCTTTGGACGCCGTGGCCGCCACCGGGGTGACCATCGCGTCGGTGGAGCCATCCAGCATCATGGTCGAGGTGGCCGAGCAGGAGTCGATCGAGGTCGCGGTGGAGTTGCAGCGGGAGGGGCTGAACCTGGAGGGCGATCCGGTCATCAATCCGCCCCGGGTGACGATCACGGGCCCGAAGGCGCTGATCGACCTCTTGAACCCGGAGACAAGCCGGGCCCGGGTGGAACTGACCCAGGCGGACCTGGATCGCCTGATCCCGGGGCAGTCGGAGACGGTCAACCGTGTCGAGGTGCGTCTGCCGGTGGAGATCCCGGCGGGACAGTTCTGGGGGACATCGCCCGTCTCGCCTCCGGTTGTTGACGTGACGCTGACCCTTCGCGCCCAGGTGCGCACCATCGTCATCCCCCGTGTGAGCGTCCTGCTGATGGTCGCTCCGGTGGATTACAACGATTGGGATGTGCTGGTGAGCGCCAACAGCCGCGATCTTCGCAATGTGACGCTCACCGGGCCCAGCGACGCGATCGGCCAGTATGAGCGGGGCGAGCGGCGCATCGACGCGTTCGTCCGGCTCAACTTCGAGGACCTGGAGGCGGGCGTGTCCGCCGGGACCATCACGCGTTCGGCCCAGTTCGGGCCGTTGGCTGCGGGCGTGGCGGCGACGTGCGAGGATCTGTCGGTTGAGCTGGAAGTCCGGACCCGGGCCGCCGCGCAGCCCGAAGAGCCTGTCTCGCCCGAAAGCCAGGATGGATGAGCCCGCACCGCCACTTCCGGCTCGGGTGTTGGCGATTGGCAGGGTGGGGGCGTCCGGAGTTGCCCTTCCGCCCGATGGTCGCCTGCGTTGGCCCCCTCCCAAGGCCCACGTCGCCTGGGGTGTGGGACGACCCGACCCAGTCGGACGGCCAAGCAAGGAGCGGGACATGGCACGCAAATCGAGAATGGCAGTGGTCTTGGCATCGGCGGCGGCGGTTTGGGCGGCGTGCGCGGGGTTGGGCGTCGCGGTCGCGCAGCCCGATGGCGTCGCCACCGCCCCGGGGATGGTCCCCACCGCCGGGCAGGTCGTGTACTTCAAGGGTGCGATCACGCTGCCCAGCATGGCTCTTGAGTTCTCGCTCGAACTCACGCGTGGGCTGGACGGTGCGCCGGCCGGCACCATCGACATCCCGATCCAGGCCTTCCTTGACCAGCCGTTGCTCGATCTGGTGTGGACCGACGCGCGCCTCGCGTTCGCGGTCGCGCTGCCGGGGCAAGACACCAGCGTGTGGCCCAACTTCGAGTTCGCGCTGGCGGGTGGCGACGCGGAGCACGTCGGCACGCTGAAGCAGGCGGGGATGGAGTTCCCGGCGTTGATCGAGCGGACCGAGGCCGCCCCGGAGGGCTTGCGCCGCCCTCAGGTGCCGGTCGCGCCGTTCCCGTACGAGGCCCGCGAGGTGACGTTCCGCAACGACGCGGGCGACCTGACCATCGCCGGCACGCTGACGGTGCCCGAGGGTGACGGGCCTTTCCCCTGTGCCGTGATGATCACGGGTTCGGGGCCGCAGGACCGCGATGAGACGATCTTCGAGCACCGCCCGTTCCTGGTCATCGCCGATCATCTGGCGCGTCACGGCATCGCGGTTCTGCGGTGCGACGACCGGGGCGTGGGCGGAACTGGCGCGGGCAAGCCCGAGAGCCCGGACTCCCTGGACTTCGTGACGGATATCAGGGCCGCGCTGGCATTCGTCGCGACGCAGGACGGGATCGATGCGGAGCGCCTGGGGCTGATCGGGCACAGCGAGGGCGGGTTGATTGCGCCGCTGGTGGCGAGCCAGGACGAGCGTGTGTCGTTCGTGGTGCTGCTGGCGGGTCCCGGCGTGCCGGGCGATGAGATCCTGATGCGGCAGGGCGAGGAGATCGCGCTGGCGATGGGGGCGACCCCGTCGTCGCTCGAGGAGCAGAGGCCCGTGCGCCGGCGGTTGTTTGAGGCGGTGAAGGCGGAGGATGAGCCGGCGGCCCGGGCGGCGATGGTCGAGCTGGTGTACCTGCAGGGCGGGGCGTCGATGACCGAGGAGATGCTCGCCGCGGCGGTGGACGCTCAGATGGAAGCGTTTAACTCCCGCTGGATGCGGACGTTCATGATGCACGACCCGCGCCCCGCGCTGCGGAGCGTGGATTGCCCGGTGCTGGTGCTCAACGGCGATCTGGACCTCCAGGTGTTGCACGACCAGAACGTGCCGGAGGTGGAGAAGGCGCTGCGCGAGGGCGGCAACCGTGATGTGACGGTGGCGATTCTGCCGGGCCTGAACCACATGTTCCAGCCGGCCGAGTCCGGCTCGGTCATGGAGTACGCCACCATCGAGACCACGGTCGATCCGTCGGCCCTGGACGCGATCACCGCGTGGATCCGCTCCCGCACCGGGCTGGACGGCGGGGCGGGCCACTGACCGGGCGAGGTTCGACCGGCCCAACCCATTGCGAGCCTCCAAACCCGGGGGCAGCGGGAGAGCCTGCCCGCTGCCCCTGTTCTGTTCGCTGGAAGTAGCATGTGGCTGTCACACGAGGGGTCGGGGGCCTTTGGCCCCCGCGCGGGCCGGAGGCCCGCCACCCCTGCCAGAACGCAGGAGCCACGCCATGTCGCGTCAGATCACGCTCGCCCAGGTCGTTCGCCTCAGCCGGATGCTCGCGCTGCGGTTCGTCGTTGGGTTCGACGATTCCAACTGCACGCGTCAGGCGCCCGGGTTGCCGAATCACTTCTCGTGGAACCTGGGACATCTGGCGTTGACCATGCACCGCGTCGCGGGGATGGTCGACGGGCGCATCATGCCGGAGGCCGACTTCGTCAAGGGCGATGGGCGCGGCGGCGACGCCCGGCGTTTCGACAGCGAGAGCGTGGCGCTCGGCTCGACGCCGGCGGACGACCGGACCCGGTACCCCGGCGCGGAGCGGGCACGGGCGATCTTTGAGGCCGCTATCGAGCGGCTGGCGGCGACGGTTGAGCGTGCGACGGACGCCGATCTGGACCGCCAGTTCCCGTGGGGCGGCGGGCAGAGCGTGTGGGCCGATCTGGTGGCCCGGATGGCGTTCCACAACGGGGTTCACACGGGGCAGATCATGGACCTGCGCCGGGCGCTGGGTATGAAGGGCGTGCTGGGCTAAGCAGGGTGAGAACGGGGTCTGGCCGATGGGTTGCTTGCCGTTCCGCAGGGGCAAGCCGGACGCTTGGGGGCACCCCGAACAACGCCTTTATCGGTCGATGGAGTTCCGACGGTCGGCGTGCCGATGCAAGTGGCGTGAGCAGCATGGGAGTCAACCCGGCCCAGGCGATGGCAGGCGTGTCGAACGCCGAGCGGGCGGTGGCCAAGGACGTGGAACGCTCGAAGGATGAGCGGACGCGGGTGCGGGCCCGGCGTGTGGCGGATGAGGTCGAGTTATCGGGCGGAGCCCAGACCGCTGAGGGCGTCCGGGTGGTGAAGGACCCGACTCAGGAAGAGGGCAAGGAAGACCGGGACGCGAAGGAGCGGTACGGCGGGCGGGGTGCCAAGGGTGGATCGAAAGACGGCCCGCGGCGGTTGGATGTGAGCGGGTGATGGTGCCGGCGATCGTGGCTCAGCACGATCGGTGCCGGATGGTCGGTTGCTCTCGGGCAGCGAGAACGCTTGAAGGCGCGATCGGGGGCACGCGAGGCGAGGCCGCGAATCGGAAGGCTTGCGCCTTCCGAACCGGTGAATGTGGAGCGCGGAGGCTGGCGATTGCCAGACTACGATCCGCTCTCGCACTCCCGGAACGCCGTCGCATGACTGGTACGACATCGCAGCCCCAGGCCCGACGCGGAGCGAGGCCCGTGGCAAAGGCGGTGGCGCGGGTTGTCCGCGTTGTGGTTGGGGTTGGGGTGCTGGCGGTGGGGCTGGGGATTGCGGGCGTGCTGGTGGCGACCCGTCCCGAGGTGCCGCGAACGGCTCGGAGCGCGCCGGTTTTGCAGGTCCGGACCATGACCGCGACGGAGGCCCGGGTGCCGCGGTCGTGGGAGGGGTACGGGACGGCCAGGGCGATGCGCGTGGCGCAGATACCGGCTCAGGTGTCGGGGCTGGTGGTCGAGCGACCGGCGCAGATCGAGGCTGGGTTCGCAATCGAGGGGCGTGACCTGAACGCGGTTGGCCCTGGCGTGGAACTGGGCGAGGGCGGAGCCGGGCCGGTGGAGGCGGGAACGATCGACCCGTCGGCGTATCTTGGCGCGGTGCGTGACGCGGCGTCGGGCGGGTTGATCCTGCGGATCGAGCCCTCGGACTACCTGTCGCGGCTGAGTTCGGCGCTCGAGCAGGTGCAGGCGACGCGGGCGCAACTGGACAGTCTGGACGTGCAGGA
Organism: uncultured Phycisphaeraceae bacterium; assembly: GCA_964533405.1. Taxonomy (GTDB): domain Bacteria; phylum Planctomycetota; class Phycisphaerae; order Phycisphaerales; family UBA1924; genus JACKHA01. The sequence continues at coordinate 5,040 of CAZHKB010000117.1, forward strand.
GTCGCGGACGCGCGAGATGGTGGCGCTGGTGATCGAGGAGCGCGAGATTCAGGAGCGGGAACTTGAGCGGCTTGTGGGCGCGACGGCCCAGGGTGGCGGCAACGAGTCGGAGGTTGAGCGTCGGCGTGGGCTGCTGTTGCTGGCTCAGCGGAACGAGACGAACCTGCTGGACCAGGTCGATCGGATCGGGCCGCGGCGCGCGGAGTTGCGTGCGATGGTGCGGGAGCAGTGGGCGGCGGCCGAGGTGGCTCGGCAGAACCTGGCGCGGACGGTCGTGACGAGTCCGATCGCGGGGGTGTTGCAGGAGGTGATGTATCGTCCCGGCGAGTGGGCGCAGGCGGGCACGCCGATCGCGCGGGTCGTGGACTTGTCGCGGATCGAAGTGCCGCTGAGGTTGCCGCAAGCGGCGGGGACGGCGGTGGCGGTGGGGGATGAGGCGGTCCTGCGGATCGATACGCAAGGTGGTGCGGAATGGCGCGGGCGCGTGGTGCGACTGGCGCCCGAGGCCGACGCGCAGACGCGGACGCTGACGGTGTATGTGGAGGTGGATCAGAGCGAGGCGATTGCGGGGGCGGCGGAGTCGAGCGCTTCAGAGCCGGGCGCGACGCTGGCCGGTGGTGCGAGCGGTGATCCGCCCGCGCTGCTCAGGCCCGGGCAGTTCGTGGTGGGGCAGGTGCAGTCCAGGCGTCTGGAGCGTGTGGTGCTGGTGCCGCGGCACGCGGTGGAAGAGGACGCGGTGTATGTCGCGGCGCAGTCCGAGGATGTGGAGGGCGCTTCGGTGATGGTCGCCCGGCGTGTGGCGGTCGAGGTGCTGTTCAGTCTGGTCGGATCGCGGCCTGACCTTGACCCCATCGAGAATCAATGGATGGCGGTCCGGCCGGTGATGGGGTCCGAGGTGGGGCTGCACACGGGGTCGGCGATCATCGTGAGCAATCTGGACGACCTGCATGACGGGCTGCTGATCGGCGTGAACGGGGGCGGTGGCGCGCACATGACCACGGCCACGCCGGGTGGGGCCGAGTCGACCGGCACGGCGGGGGAGGAGCGATGAGCCTGGCCGCGTTTGGCGTGCGCAAGCCGGTGGTGGCGTCGCTGGTGATGTGGGCGGTGATCATCGCGGGCGTGCTGTTCGGGCTGAAGCTGCGTCGGGAGTTCTTTCCGGAGTCGCGTGCGGACCGGGTGGTGATCGCGGTGCCGTATCCGGGGGCGAGCCCTGAGGAGATCGAGCGGTCGCTTGTGATCAAGATCGAGGATCGCATCGAGCGGCTTCGGGGGGTGAAGGAGATCACCTCGTCGATAAGCGAGGGCGGGGCGTCAATCAGCGTGGAGTTCGAGCACGGGATCGATATCGAGCCCGCGCTGGCGGAGGTGAAGCGCGAGGTGGACGCGCTGCAGGACCTTCCCGAGCGGGCCGAGCGGATCACGGTGAGCAAGTTCGAGCCGAACCTGCCGGCGATCGTGCTCTCGTTGCACGGCGGGAGCGACGAGACGGCGATGAAGGAGGCGATCCGCCAGGTCCGCGATGACCTGCGGACGCTGCCCAAGATGGGCGACATCGAGATCAGCGGGACGCGGCGCGATGAGATCTCGGTCGAGGTCCGTCCCGAGGCGTTGCTGGAGCACGGGCTGTCGCTGACGCAGGTGGCGGCCCGCGTGCGGCAGGCGATGCAGGAGTTACCGGCGGGCACGCTGCGCAACCCGAGCCAGAGCGTGCCGGTGCGGACGGTGGCGGTGGAGGAGCACGCCCAGCAGGTGCGGGGGATCGTCGTGGCGGCCGGGGGCGAGGGTCGCCTGCTGACGCTGGGCGACATCGCGGACGTGCGGCGGGCGTACCAAGACGTGGACGTGCTGCAGCGTCTCAACGGCGAGACGGCGGTGTCGCTGACGGTCTTCAAGGTGGGCGACGAGGACGCTGTGAACATCGCGGAGATGGTCAAGGCCTACGCCGCGGGGCGGCGCGGCGAGACGATCGAGCCCGACGGGTGGGAGCGGGCCTCGATGCTGATGGGCGGGCAGCACCCGGTGAGCAACCGGCTGCGGGCGTATGAACTCGGGCGGCAGCGGGCGGGGGAGTCGGTGTTGCCAGGGCAGTTGACGGTGACGACCGACTTGGCCCGATTCATCGTCGGGCGGCTGCATCTTTTGACCGACGACGTGGGGGCGGGCGCGTTCCTGGTGTTCCTGACGCTGATCCTGACGCTGAACTGGCGGGCGGCATGGTGGGTCAACAGCGGGATGGTGGTGTCGCTGCTGGGCACGCTGGTGGTGATGTATGCCGCGGGAATTACTCTGAACCTGCTGACGATGGTGGGGCTGATCATCGTGATCGGCATCGTGGTGGACGACAGCATCGTGATCGCGGAGAACATCACCGCCAAGCACGAGGCGGGGATGAGCCCGCAGGAGGCGGCGGTCCGCGGGACCGACGAGATCGCGTGGCCCGTGATCGGGACGGTGGCGACGATGACGGTGGCGTTCATGCCGTTGCTGCTGCTCGAGGGGCGGATCGGCGACCTGATGGGGGTGCTGCCGATTGTTGTGGGGATCGCGCTGGTGGTGTCGCTGGTGGAGACGCTGTTCCTGCTGCCGGTGCACATGTCCAAGAGCCTGGCGGGGGTGGACAAGCGCAAGGCGGCCGGGAAGCGGTCGTGGATCGACATCATGGATCGCAGGATGGCGCCGATCCGCGTGGTGGTCTTCGACAAGTGGATGGTGCCGGCGTATGCGTGGGCGCTGGAGCGGTGCCTGAGGCACAGGTACATGACGATGTGCGCGGTGATCGCGATGTGGCTGGCCTCGCTGGGGATGGTGGCCGGCGGGCGCGTGCCGTTCTCGTTCCTGGCCAGCAGCGACGCGGAGACGATCAACGGTGAGCTGCGGATGCCGATCGGCACGCCCGCGGCCCGGACCAACGAGGTGGCGGCCCTGGTCGAGGCGGCGGCGGTCGCGATGCCCGAGGTCAAGAGCGTGTATGTGAACGTGGGCAACGTGGGGAGTCTGGACGGGAACTCGCCCAACAGCAACGGCGGTCACCTGGCCCAGATCATTCTTGAGTTGCAGCCGGTCGAGATGCGCGACAAGCCGGCGGAGGCGGTCATCTCTGAACTGCGGCGGAGCCTGGGCAACATGGCGGGGGTGAAGAGCTTTCGGTTGGAGGAAATCGGC
>CAZHKB010000118.1:0-8193 GCA_964533405.1 uncultured Phycisphaeraceae bacterium
GGCTCTTAGGCCAGATGTGAGAACGTGCCACGCCGGGTGGCACGGCCACGGCTCGGCGTGGCGATGCGCACCGATTGTGTGCGTGGGAGCGAGGGGGCGTCGCTCTGCGGCAGAACCACCCAGCGCGGTGGCCACCATGCCACCCGCCGGTTGGCGCGGGCCCCACCCGCAATCTACGCGGACTTCCTCGCGGTTTTCTCTGGCGTGGTTCTCTGGCGTGCTTCGCTGGCGTACACGCATCTCCTCCGTCCGCCTCCGCCAGAACTCGAGGAGCTGCTCTCGGCTCATGCCCTGGGGCCGCGTGCCGACGTGATCCGCCCGGTGCCGCTTCAACTCAATGCAGTCAAAGTCCTTGTTCATACCGGACCATTTCCAACGGGGACTGCGCGATGGCGGCTGGCACCGAAGGAGACCCACGAGCCGGGGTAGAAACGGCAGAAGTGCCGGCTCGGAGAGCCGGCCCACCGCTCAATCCTCATCCGTGTCCAGCACCGCCATGAAGGCTTCCTGGGGGATGTCCACGGAGCCGATGGACTTCATCTTCTTCTTGCCTTCCTTCTGCTTGTCGAGCAGCTTGCGTTTGCGGCTTACGTCGCCGCCGTAGCACTTGCTGGTGACGTCCTTGCGGAAGGCCTTGATGGTCTCGCGGGCGACGACCTTGCCGCCGATGGCGGCCTGGAGGGGGATCTCGAACTGGTGTTTGGGGATCTGCTTGAGGAGTTTTTTGAGCAGGATGCGCCCGCGGAACTCGGCGCGGTCGCGGTGGCAGAGGAGGCTCAGGGCCTCGACGGGCTCGGCGTTGATGAGGATGTCGACGCGGACGAGGTTGTCCTGGCGATACTCGATGACCTCGTAGTCCATGGTGCCGTAGCCGCTGGTCATGCCCTTGAGCTTGTCGTAGAAGTCGTAGATGATCTCCGCCAGCGGCACCTCGAAGCTCACGAGTTGTCGTGTCTCGCTGATGATGGTCTGCATTTTGTATTGGCCGCGGCGGTCGAGGCAGAGTTTCATCACGTCGCCCACGAAGCGGTTCGGGATCATGATGTCGACCTTGCAGATGGGTTCTTTGATGAGTTCGACGCGGGACATGTCGGGCAGGTCGGCGGGGTTGTGGATCTCGATTTCTTCGAGCTCGCCGCCCTTGACGCGCTGGGTGACGAGGTAGGAGACGGTGGGGGCGGTCTGGACGAGTTCGAGGCCGAACTCGCGCTCGAGGCGTTCCTGGATGATGTCCATGTGGAGCAGGCCCAGGAAGCCGCAGCGGAAGCCGAAGCCCAGGGCGGTGGAGTGGACGGCTTGGAAGGTGAAGGAGGCGTCGTTGAGGGAGAGCTTCTCGATGGCCTCGCGCATGTCCTCGAAGTTGGGGCCCTTGCTCTCGCCGGTGGTGGCGGGGTAGAAGTCGCAGTAGACCATCTGGCGCGGCGGCTGGTATCCGGCGAGCGGCTCGAGGGCCGGGTCGCCATCGAGGGTGACGGTGTCGCCGACGCGGACATCGACGAGGGTTTTGATGGTGGCGACGAAGTAGCCGGTCTCTCCGGCGTTGAGCTCGCCGACCTTCATGGGCTTGGGGGTGTACTTGCCCAGGTCGGTGATGATGAAGGCGCGCCCGAGGCCCATCATGCGGATTTTGTCGCCGTGCTTGAGGCGCCCGTCCATGACTCGGACGTAGACGACGACGCCTCGGTAGTCGTCGTAGACCGCGTCGAAGATCAGGGCGCGGGTCTGGGAGACGATGGACTCACGGGGCGGGGGGAGTTTCTCGATGATGGCGGCGAGGAGTTCGGGGATGCCCTTGCCGGTTTTGGCCGAGACGAGCAGGCAGTCCATGGCGTCGAGGCCCAGGGCGTGCTCGATCTCCTCGGCCACCTCGTCGGGGCGGGAGGCGGGCAGGTCAATCTTGTTGATGACCGGGATGATCTCGAGATTCTCGTTGATGGCGAGGTAGGCGTTGACGATGGTCTGGGCCTGAACGCCCTGGGTGGCATCGACGATGAGCAGGGCGCCCTCGCAGGCCTTGAGGGCCCGGCTGACCTCGTAGTTGAAGTCGACGTGCCCCGGGGTGTCGATGAAGTTGAGCATGTAGAGCTGCGAGCCTTGGGTCTTGATGCCCTCGCCGCCGGCGCCGTCGCGCTCGGAGCCGCCAGCCTGGCTCTCGAGTTCGTCGGTCATGTCGCCGGGGGTGTGGTGGTGCATGACGGTGACGGCGGAGGCCTTGATGGTGATGCCGCGCTCGCGCTCGATGTCCATGGAGTCGAGAATCTGGGCCTTGGCCTCGCGCGCGGAGACGGCGTTGGTGGCCTGGAGCAGGCGATCGGCGAGCGTGGACTTGCCGTGGTCGATGTGGGCGATGATCGAGAAGTTGCGGATGTTCTGGCGTGGGAAGGGCATGGGGGCTCTGGAGTTTGGGCGCGGATCGCTGGAGTGGCAATGGTAGCGCGGGGGGCGTGGATGCCGGGTGCGGGTGATGCTCGCGTTCGGGGGATCGCATGGTCGGCCTGGCTGTCGATGCGGTCGATCAACGGCCGGCGGTGTTGGCCGGTCGGCGACCGCCAGCGCAATCTTCACACCCTTCTGGCGGGCCGACCGTCGCACGCCCATGCCTTGGGGCGTAGGCTGTCAGTATGGACACACCCGGTGCCGTCGCTCGTTGGACCGCCTGCCGCAAGCCGCGCCGCCGCGCCTTGGCGTTGGCCGGCGTGCTCCTGCTTGCCCCGCTTTGCCCAGGCCAGAGCGACAACATCGGGCACACGCGGCACCTGCACCGGCACAACCAGCCGCACGGGACGGTGGCGGCTGATGGCACGCGGTTCACGACCAGCCGCACCGGCGCGCCCCTGGTGCTGCCCACCGAACAGGACTCCTTCTTCTTCGTTGTATTCGGCGATCGTACGGGCGGGCCGGTCGATGGCGTGTCGGTGCTGGCCGATGCGGTACGCGACACCAACCTCCTCGAGCCGGATCTGGTCATGACCGTCGGCGACCTGGTGAACGGCTACAACGAGGCACCCGCGTGGCTCGAACAGATGGCCGAGTTCAAGGGCATCATGGACCAACTCCTCTGCCCGTGGTTCCCCGTCGTGGGCAACCACGACGTCTACTGGCGGGGCGACGGCCCGCGGCCCCCCGAGGAGCACGAGGGACGATACGAGATGCACTTCGGCCCGCTGTGGTACGCCTTCGAGCACAAGGGCTGCTGGTTCATCGCCCTGCACTCCGACGAGGCGAACCCCCAGACCGGGGAGCGCAACTTCAACGTCACCGAGAATCACCGGATGAGCGAGGAGCAGTTCACCTGGCTGGCCTCGGTCCTCGAGCGCGCCAAGGACGCCAGGCACATCTTCGTCTTCCTTCACCACCCGCGCTGGACCGGCGGGCAGTACGGCCAGCACTGGGACCGGGTCCACGAGATGCTCGTTGAGGCCGGCAATGTCCGGGGCGTGTTTGCGGGGCACATCCACCGAATGCGGTACGACGCGAAGGACGGGATCGAGTATGTGACGCTGGCGACAGTGGGCGGGTCCAACGACGGCACCGTGCCGTCGGCTGGCTGGCTGCACCAGTTCCACGTCGTCACTGTCCGCGACGACCAGATCGCGCTGGCCTCGATTCCCGTGGGCGAGGTCATGGATGTCCGCGAGATCACGGCCGAGATGGGCAACGAGTGTGCCGTGCTCACCCGCACCCCGCCCGCGTTCGCCGCCGCACTCGAGCTTTCCGAGTCTGGCGCGGTCACCGGCGAGGTCCGCGCCACCATCCGCAATACCGCGACGCGACCGATCGACATCACCCTGACCCCCCACGCCGCGGACAGCCGCTGGCACATCACCCCCGACCACAACCACGCGACCATCAGGGCCGGCGATTCCCGCGAGTTCGTGTTCGGCGTGCAACGGGCCGAGGGCACCGCGGATGCGGACCTCCGCACCATCCAGCTCGTGCTCGATCAGGACTACCTCGCCACCGGCTTCCGCTACCCGCTCCCGACGCAGCGGACCGACGTGCCGATCCAGGTCATGCTCACCGAGCCGGCGGTCACGCCGCAGGCTCCGGAGTCCGCGCTGCGCCTTGATGGCAATGCGTGGATCGCCATTGATGCCCGCCGGGCGTCCCCGCCGCGCGACGCGGGGCAGGCTCTCACCCTCGAGTGCTGGTTCAACGCCGACACCTACCAGCCTCGCACCGGCCTGGTCACCAAAACCGAGAGCAGCGAGTATGGCATCTTCATGAACAACGGAATCCCCTCCTTCTCCATCCACATCGGCGGGCAGTACCTCGAGATCAAGGCCACCGCCGGCGTCCCCGCGGACTCCTGGCACCACGTCGCCGGCGTTTACGACGGGCGCGAGGCCCGCCTTTACCTCGACGGCGCGCTCGTCGCCTCAGGCACGCGCGAGGGGCGACGCACGACCAGCGGCCTGCCGCTCATGATCGGCGCGGATGTCAACGGCGACGCCGAGCCTGTCTCGCACTTCACGGGCTGGATCGACAGCGTGCGATTGTCCATGTCGGCCCGGTACACGGACGCGTTCACCCCCGCCCGTCGAGCCGCCCCGGACGCGAGCGACCTGCTCCTGCTCAACTTCGATCCCCAGAAGGCCATCTGGACGTTTGATCAGTCGCCGGCCCACGCCCACCCGCGCTTCCAGGGCTCTGCGACCGTTCAGCCAGCGCCCTGATCCGAGCCCTGCGAGTCAGGGCCTGGGTGGGAGCCCCGGGGCCAACGTGCCGCCGATCGTGGGCTCCGCACGATCGGTGCCGATCAACCCCGCGTGGGCGCTGCACTGATCGCCCAGAGCGGCGATCGGTGGCACGCTCGCCCTCCCCGTGGGCTCGACGCCCGGCTCCCGCCGGGGGCTCGGACCCGACGCGCTGTGGTCTGGGAGTTCGACGGCTTCGGCGAGTCCTCCCACGCCGCCGCCCCTCCCATCGCCGGACGCGACGGCACATCAGCGGGCAACGCGCTGGAGGTCAAGATTACCGCGCGCTGCACCGCCACCACCAAGCTCAACCCCGCGGCGCCAATCCGTCCGCAAGCCGCGCCACCTGCAGCTCCAGGCGCTTGACCTCGCGCAGCGTCCGATTGCGGTGGATGGTCATCCAGAACCACGCCTTGATCAGCCCCGCGGCGTTCATCGCCCACAGGAAGCCGGTCGCCAGCAGGATCTGCCCGCGCGTCGTTTGCGCGGCAAACAGCGCCACCAGGCACACCACCGCACCAACCACCAGCCCCACCTGCGCCGCCAGCGTGATGCCCGCCAGCGCCCGGCTCTGCCCGCGCAGCGAGTCGGCGAGAAGCGATCGCACCGTGTCCCGCTCATCGCGCGCCCCCGCCGCCAGCGCGTCGCGCAGCGCGGCGTCCAGGTCCACCGCCCCGCCCGAGCCGCCCCGACCCTCGTCCTGGGACGCCAGATTCACACACCCTCGGTTCGTTGTCATCGCCCATCCCTTTCAAGCAGACGCCCCAGCTCCCGCCGCGCGTGGAACAGCCTCGACTTGGCTGTTCCCGGCGGGATGTCCAGCACCCTGGCCAGCCCTTCCATCGGCACCCCGTGCGCGTAGTGCAACACGAGGATGGCGCGACGCTCGGGCTCCATCCGGTCCAGGGCGCGCCGCACCCGCGCGCGATCATCAACCCCGCTGCCCAACCCATCGCCGACCGTGTTCACGATCGTCGCATCGACCTGGCTGGCAAACCCGCGCTCGCGCCGCCGCTGCCTGGCCCGCTCGCGAATCCAGTCGCTGGCCCTATGGGCCACGATCCGCATGATCCACCCGCCCAGCGCGCCCGGGTCCTCCAACCTCCAAATACCACGAGCGACGGCGATCATCGACCGCTGCGCGACCTCGCCAGCGCCCTCGCGCTGGCCGCACAGCACGCCGGCCCGAGCCCCGATCCGATCGGCCCACCGCCGCAGCAGCAGGTCCAGCGCCGCCCGGTTCCCGTCCTGACTCTCCAGTACCAGCAACTCGTCGATGATCTGGTCCTGCGAACGGTGCATCGGACTCCCGCCTGGTTGGTCGCCGCCGGACCCCCGCGGGTTCAAAGGTCGGGTGGTCTTGGCCGCCGGTTTGTGTGAGCGGTCTGGCCTTGGGCTCTGGTCGTTGGGCCCGGTCGCCTGGTCTGGTTGCCCGGGCTGGTTGCGTGGCTTGGCCGCTCTCGCTCTCCGCACCCGCCCGGAATACCATTGCCTGCCGGGGGATTCCCCGTCAACACGCCGAGGTAGCTCAGCTGGCTAGAGCGCTGGATTCATAACCCGGAGGTCGGGAGTTCAAGTCTCCCCCTCGGCACTTTCCGCTGTCCCCCGAGCGGTGGCTCGCGCCGAACACTCCGCGCGAAAGCCGTCCGCCCGGGCGTGCGTCTCATCTCATCCGTTTGGAGGTGGGACACGCCCGGGGTCCGTCCCGTGTGAGGTTGGGTGGCAGCGTCAATCTTTGGATTGCATCTCCCCGGACTCCCCCCAACCCCCTGAACTTCAGAAGTGCGGCACGCCACGCCGAGGCGTTTGTGAGCGCCTCGACCACAGGGATTCGCTCCGTCTCCAGCGGCGAGCAGCGGGCATACGCCCGGCTGAGCGCCCCATCAACGTGATCAACTTCTTTCACCCACCCGGTCCAGAAGACACCCACCGGGTCGGCCCCCCGCGGGCAGCGGGATGGAGCCGGACGCGTGCCCGGTCGGCGAGCGGGGTGGCGACGGCCGTGACGCCGTTTTTGATTGGTGCGCCCGCATCGTGCGGTGCCCGCTGGTTCCGGCACCAAAAAGCACCCGGGAGAGGGCTCGAACCTCCGACCTGCGCTTTAGGAAAGCGCTGCTCTATCCAACTGAGCTACCCGGGCAACGCCCGTAGTTTATCCCCGCCCTCACCTCGCGCCGCTCGCTCGCCTCCACGCCCCCGGCTGCGCCCGATCGACTCGCGACCGCCCCAAAGCCCACAGCGCAGCCACCACGCCGCCGGAAAATTTCAAAAAAGCGCGTTCCATCCCGCCCACCGTTGTGATATCGTCGCCCGCGAGGACGCCCTCCGTCCACGTTCAGTGAGGATTCACCGTGAAGCGAACGGTCATCTCGTTGTCCGTCGGCACAGCACTGGGCCTCACCGCCGCGGCCATCGTCGCCTTCGCTGGCCCCCTCGACCCACCCGCCGACCCGGTCACCCCGACCTTCAAAACGCTGAACGAGGTTGAGCCGCGCACGCCCTCGAGCCAGGCCAATACCCCCGGCGGTGCCTCGGCCACCTTCATCATCTCCAAGCCCGGCTCGTACTACCTCACAGGCAATCTCCTGGGCCAGGCTGGTCGAACCGGCATCTCGATCGCCGCCAGCAACGTCACGATCGACCTCAACGGGTTTACCGTGGATGGTCAGGGCGTCGGCGGCGGCCAAGGCATCACCGCCACCGCCTCCTTCACCGACATCACCATCCGCAACGGCACCGTCGCCAACTGGACCAGCAACGGCGTGAACCTGCTCGGCGGAAACTCGGTCGTCGAGCGCATCACCGCCTCCGGCAACAGCGGGGCTGGGATCAGCGCCGGCCCGGACAGCGTCGTGCGTGACTGGGTCGCGCACTCCAACGTCGCGGCGGGCATCGCCATTGGCGACGACAGCACGGCCACGGGCTGCCAGGCCCGCACGAACGCCACCGGCATCTCCGCCGCCATCTCGGGGGTCGTCACCGACTGCCTGGCCGCGTCCAACACGCTCACAGGGATCGTCGCCGGAAACTCGGGGCGGATCACTCGATGCACCGCCACCGCGAACGAGGGCGACGGCATCCGCGCCAGCTCCGGCGCCCTGGTGAGCGCGTGCTCGGCCCAAGGCAACACCGGCGACGGCATCGAGGTGTTCGGCGACGCGCTGGTCACCGGCAACATGTGCGACGGCAACGGCGCGGCGGGCGACGGCGCCGGCATCCACGCCACGAGCACCGACAACCGCATCCAGGCCAACGCCTGCAACGACGCCGACCGCGGCATCGACGTCGATCTCGCCGGCAACATCATCATCGGCAACACCTGCGCTGGCAACGCCACCAACTTCGCCATCGCCGGCAACAACTACTTCTGCGCCATCGTTGACCGCGCTGGCATTCTCGTTTCGGCCGTGACTGGCTCGACCGCCGGCTCATCGCTCGCCACGAGTGACCCGCACGCCAACTTCGCCTATTGACCCCCCACCCCGCTCGCGTGGCC
>CAZHKB010000119.1:0-8191 GCA_964533405.1 uncultured Phycisphaeraceae bacterium
GGGCGGGGGAACCGGGTGCGTTCGGTGAGCATTCGCTGCGACTGAGTCTCAACTGGCACGACAATAGCCCGCGCGGGTTGCGGATTCAAGAGACATGGCCAAGTGATAGGCTCGGTGGCCTTGGAACTCGTTCATCGTCGTATGGATGGGTGGTGGTTCGGGAGATGCCCGGTCCCCCGCAGGAGCCTTTGCCGATGACCCGCACGCAGGCGTTCCGTCACATGTCCGTCGCCGGCCCCGGCGATGAGGTTCTCCTGCTGCGCGGGCTGACCGGCACCGAGGAACTGGGCAAGGCCTTCGAGTACACCCTCGAGTGCGTGTCCGAGAGCCCGGACGTGGTCTTCGAGGACTGGCTGGGCCAGAACGTCTCCATCCGCCTGAACACCCACGGCGGGGACCGCGACCGCTTCCTCAACGGCATCGTCAGCCAGATGGAGCAGACCGGCATGATCGGGCGCCTGGCGACCTATCGCCTGCAGGTGGTCCCGTTCATCTGGCTGCTGACGCGCAAGGCCGACTGCCGGATCTTCCAGGACCAGTCGGTGCCCGAGATCGTGACGGAGATGATCAAGGAGAAGGGGTTCACGGACATCGAGGACAGGCTCTCGCGGACGTACAAGAAGCGCGAGTACACGGTGCAGTACCGCGAGACGGACATGAACTTCATCAGCCGCCTGATGGAGAACGAGGGGATCTACTACTACTTCCTGCACCAGGAGGGCAAGCACACCTTGGTGCTGAGTGACGACCGGGGCTCGCACGAGCCGGAAGAGGGCAGCGCGCAGGTCCCGTTCTTCCCACCCGGCGCCAAGAGCGTGTCGCGGGCCCACATCTATCAGTGGCGGGTCATGAAGCAGATCCAGACCACGGCGTACTCGACCACCGACTACAACTTCCAGAAACCCAAGGACGACCTGTACGTCCGCGGCTCCAAGCCCAAGGCCCACACCTTCGGGGAGATCGAGATCTTCGACTACCCCGGCGACCACGCCGAATACGCCGACGGCGAGGTGGGCGTGCGCATCCGCAGCGAGGAGCTGGCGGTCGGGTACGAGACGATCGATGCGCAGACGTCCAGCCGCCTGGTGTGCGCCGGGCGCGTGTTCACGCTGACGGGCCACCCCCGGGCCGATCAGGCTCGCGAGTACCTGATCGTGGGCACGACGCTGGAAGCCACGACCGACGCGTTCGATGGGGGCAAGATCGACCAGGAGGGCGGGAGCTTCACGTTCCGCTGCGGGTTCGACTGCATCCCGGCCGAGACTCCCTACCGGCGGGCCAGCAACACCGCCAAGCCGGTGATCCCCGGGCCGCAGACCGCGTTCGTGACGGGGATGGAGGGCGAGGAGATCACGACCGACGAGTACGGCCGGGTCAAGGTCAAGTTCCACTGGGACCTGTACAACGAGGCCAACGAGAAGAGTTCGTGCTGGCTGCGCTGCTCGCAGGACTTCGCGGGCAAGAAGTGGGGCAGCATGTACGTCCCGCGGCGTGGGCAGGAGGTCATCGTGACCTTCCTGGAGGGCGACCCCGACAAGCCGATCATCACCGGCCGCGTCTACAACAACGAGAACAAGCCGGGCTACGACCCCAAGGCCAACCCGACGATCAGCGGGATCAAGACCAGCACGATCAAGGGTGAGGGGTTCAACGAGATCCGCTTCGACGACAAGGCCGGGCACGAGCAGATCTTTATCCACGCCCAGAAGGACATGGACATCCGGGTGAAGGAGTCGGTGCGGCACACGGTGGAGAAGGAGTACCACTTCACGGTGGAGTCGGACTACAAGTATCAGACGGGCGGGAACCATGATGTGACGGTGGGCGGCAACTACTTCGAGACGATCGGTGGCTCGCGGCACATCAAGGTCGATGGCTCGGAGTTCAAAGAGATCGCCGGGAGCCAGGACCTGACGGTTGCGGGCGCGGTGACCGAGAGCTACTCGGCGACGTGGACCAACGAGACCTCGGGGGCGATCCACATCAAGAGCCCGACGAGCATCGTGCTCGAGTGTGGGGGGAGCAAGGTGTCGATCCTGCCGGGCGGCGTGATCATCCAGGGCGGGACGTTCCTGGCGGACGCGGGCGGGAGCGCGATGATCCGAGCGGGCGGGAGCCTTGGAGCATTTGCACGGGGGCCGTTCCTTGCCAAGGGCGCGACGGCGGGGCTGAAGGCGGCCGGCGACATCGCGATCAAGGGTGGGAAGGTGGGGATCAAGGGTGCGGCGATCACGCTGAACGCGGCGGCGGTGAACATCAAGGCGGGGATGACCAAGATGGACGGGGCGTCGATGTCGGCGACGCACATCGCCCAGGGTGCGGTGGTGGCGGCGGCGATCGGGACGGCGGCGGGAAACGTGGTGTAAGCCAGGTGTCGCCGGGAGTTGGACGATGCGTGCCCCCGAGGCCCGCATCGCAGAGCCTCGCGGGCGCCTCCCCCGCACGCGGGGGAGTGGGTCCCGGGTGCAGGAGCAGGTATGAGCAGCGCGACCAAGCAGAACGCCGGGACAAGCAACGCCTTGGCGACGATCATCGGGCTCGAGCCGCGCTCGCTGACCGCACGGGCGCTGGGAGACGCGGACGAGGACGTGCGGACCGCGTGCCTTGGCACGATCCTGAGCCGACCCGAGCACGCGACCCCTCTGCGTGAAGCAATCGCGGCCCGCCTTGCCGACGACAAAGAGTCCGAGGACAACCGCATCCTGGCGGCCCACTGCCTCGGGCACGTCAAGCCGTTGCCCACCGACGCGCTGGTCGTCGGCCTGGCCCGCAAGCAAGGCGCGAAGGTCCGGACGGCCGCTGCCTCGGCGCTCATCGCGCCCAAGGGCGAGGCCGCGGGTGCGAGCGAGACGCTCGCCCGGTGCCTGCTCGCCGGCGACAACTTCGTCCGCGGCCAATCTGTCTTCGCGCTGCGAAACATCGGCGCCCCGGCCGTGCCACACATCGCCAAGGTGATCGACGAATCCGAGAAGTTCGACATCACCCGTATGTCCGGGATGGATGCCCTTGGGTTCATCGGCGGCGAAGCCGAGCCCGCCCTGCCCCTGGCCGAGCGCCTTGCCAGATCCTCCCCCCCGCCCGTCATGGTCTGCGCCCGATTCGCGGTCGCGTCCATCAAGAGCGCGGACACGAAGCCCGGCCCGGGCGGCGAGGGCCAGCGGGCCCGCGCCATCAAACCCCTCCTCGAGATGGTCGAGCACGAGGATGAGAAGGTTCGCCTGCTCGCGATCGAACGCCTCGGCTGGCTGAAGGACGGCGCGCCCTCCGCGGGCGACACATTCACAGGCTTTCTCGAGGACGGCACCCACGCCGAGCGCGAGGCCGCCGCCCTGGGACTGGCCCGCGCCCGCACACCGACGGACAAGGCACTGGACCCGCTGATGGCCGCGCTGGTCGACCCGGAGCCGAGCGTCCGCAAGGCCGCCTGCATCTCGCTGTCGGCTTACGGCACCGACGCCAAGCCCGCCCTGGAGAAGATGCTCGCCCTCGTCCAGAACAAGCAAGAGGTCGAGGAGGTCCGGCGCTCCGCGGGCGAGTGTGCCAAGGCGATTGTCAAGGCGCAGAAGGGGCCGTACTGGGAGTGAGGTCGGCGCGTATCGGTCCAGCCGCCACAATCGCGCGGCACACCCCCTCCGTCGGCCTTGCAGTGCCTCGCCGACACCTCCCGCACACGCGGGGGACACGGGCTGGTAGGCTGCTGGTCCCGGGAGGACGCGATCGGCGTACTGTGGATGCCCGGATCGCCCCGTCCACGGGGCCGGGCTTTAGGAGCGCGCCGCATGTCCCGCACCCAGGCCTTCCGACACATGGCCCTCACCGGCGGCCCCGGCGATGAGGTTCTGCTCCTGCGCGCCCTCACCGGCACCGAGGAACTCGGCCGCCTGTTCGAGTACACCGTCGAGTGCGTCTCCGAAAGCCCGGACGTGGTCTTCGAGGACTGGCTCGGGCAGAACGTGAGCATCCGCCTGGCCTCACATGGCGGGGAGCGCGAACGATTCCTGAACGGGATCGTCAACGACATGGAGCAGACGGGCATGATCGGGCGTCTGGCGTCTTATCGACTCAAGGTCGTCCCGTTCCTCTGGCTGCTGACGCGCAAGGCCGACTGCCGGATCTTCCAGGACCAGACCGTCCCCGAGATCATTCTCGAGATGATGAAGGAGAAGGGGTACACCTACATCGACAACCGCCTGTCGCGCACCTACTCCAAGTGGGAGTATTGCGTGCAGTACCGCGAGACCGACCTGAACTTCATCCACCGCCTGATGGAGCAGGAAGGCATCTACTACTACTTCATCCACGAGGAGGGCAAGCACACCCTGGTGCTCAGCGACGACCGCGGCTCGCACTCGCCGGAGGAGGGCGCCGCCGAGGTGCCGTTCTTTCCGCCGGGGGCAAGGGCCGTGTCCCGTCCCCATGTGTATCAATGGAGGGTCCGCAAGCAGATCCAGTCGACGGCCTACTCCACCACCGACTACAACTTCCAGAAGCCCAAGGATGACCTGTACGTGCGAGGCAGCAAGCCCAAGCAGCACACCTTCGGCGAGATCGAGGTCTTCGATTACCCCGGCGGGTACACCGAGTATGCCGACGGCGAGACGCACGTCCGCCTTCGCACCGAGGAGCTCGAGGTCGGCTACGAGACGATCGACGCCATGACCAGCAGCCGCCTGGTCTGCACGGGGCGCTTGTTCACGCTCACAGGTCACCCCAGGTCCGACCAGGGGCGGGAGTACCTGCTCGTGGGCACGACGCTGGAAGCCACAACCGACGCCTTCGACGGCGGATCGGTGGACACCCAGGCCAACTACACGTTCCGCTGCGGGTTTGACTGCATCCCCAGCGCCACGCCCTATCGCCGCTCGTGCAGCACGCCCAAGCCGGTGATTCCCGGCCCGCAGACCGCGTTCGTCACGGGCCTGGAGGGCCAGGAGATCACGACCGACGAGCACGCCCGCGTCAAGGTCAAGTTCCACTGGGACCTGTACGGCGAGGCCAACGAGAAATCGACCTGCTGGATCCGCGTGTCCCAGGACTTCGCGGGCAAGCGATGGGGCAGCCTGTTCGTGCCGCGCCAGGGCCAGGAGGTGATCGTGACGTTCCTGGAGGGCGACCCGGACAGGCCGCTCATCACGGGACGGGTGTACAACGCCGAGAACAAGCCGCCGTACGACCCCAAGGCCAACCCGACGTTCTCGACAATCAAAACACAGACGATTGACGGCGATGGTTTCAACGAGCTGCGATTCGACGACAAAGCGGGTGAGGAACAGATCTTCATGCACGCGCAGAAGGAGCTGGACATTCGTGTGCTGGGGTCGGAGCGTGAGACGGTGTGCGGGGAGTTCCACCTGAGCGTGGGCGGGGACCACAAGCGGGGTGTGGGCGGGGACATGGACTCGGACACCAAGGGCTCCGAGAAGCGCAACGTGGGGGCGGACCTGCACCTGACGGTGGACGCGGCCCGGATGGTGAAAATCGCGGCGTCGGACGACCTTACGGTGGGTGCGAACCTGACCGAGAGCGTGACCGGCGACCACGTCGAAGATGCGGCGCGGTGGTTGGTGCTGACGCGGAAGGCCAAAATCGAGGCATCCGAGAGCATCGTGCTCAGGTGCGGGGGGTCGAAGATCAAGATCTTGCCGGGCAGGATCCAACTGACGTCGGAGTTGGTGGAGATCAGCGGGAAGTCCCTGGTGCACATCGATGGTCAGAACGTGATTGTCCAGGCGTCGGGCAACCTGCTCAACTCGGCGGGGTCTATCTCGCTGTCCACCCCCGAGGTGAACTCGATCGCGTCGGTCGTCTCGTTCTCGTCGGCGGTGCTGATGACGGCCACCTTGGTCGCGTCGGCGGCGGTGGTCTCGCCGAGTTACACGCCCGGGGCCGGGAACATCCTGTAGGTTCGGTGAGCAGGGCGACAGTCGAGCGTTCGTGCGGCGGGTCGGGATGAGTTCGGACGGCCCGCGAGGGCGTGAACAACGGATTGGAATCTGAGTCGGCCGGCATGGTCGGCACCAGGAGCGACAGATGGCCGCGGCCAAACCAACCAAAGCGACCGGACCCGACCAGGCGTGCAACGCCGACCCCGGCTCGAAGTCGGACCTCGAGAAGAAGGCGGCCAGGCCGTTGCCGCACGTGCCGGAGGAAGAACCCGCCCACTGGATCGAAGTCCGCCTTGTGGACGAGGCCGACAAGCCGGTCGTGGGCGAGATGTGGGAGGCCCTGCTCCCCAACGGGCGGATCGCCCGCGGCGTGACCAACAAGTTCGGCGTCGGGCGCGTCTCGGGCATCAAGCCGGGCGGCTCGTGCAAGGTGTCCTTTCCAAGGCTCGACAAGGGGGCGTGGGAAGAGGCGTGAGCATCAACCACGGAGACACAGAGGCACAGAGGAAGGCGACGGGGCTGAAAGCCAGGGCCGCGAGCAACAGCCGCCAACAACCCGCCTTCCCCCGTCCACCTCCCCCCACTGCCTTTCTCTGTGCATCGGTGCCTCTGTGGTGAATCTCTTTGATCGCGGACGGAGCAGACCAATGGCGGACAGAACAATCGGCAACGGCGACAGCATCATCTCGGTCGCCAAAGACAACGGGTTCTTCTGGGAAGACCTGTGGAACCACGGCTCGAACGCCGAGCTCAAGTCCAAACGCAAGGACCCAAACGTCCTCTTCCGAGGCGACGTGGTCCACGTCCCCGAGCTCGAGAAGAAAGTCCTCGACAAGGCCTGCGATCAGCGCCATGAGTTCAAGCGCAAGGGCGACCCGGTCAAATACAAGGTCCGACTGCTCCGCTACGGCAAGCCACGCAAGAGCGAGGCCTACACCCTCGACCTGGGCGGCGAACTCCTCCAAGGCACCACCGACGCCGACGGCAAGATCGAGCAGTGGCTCCCCGGCAACTGCAAGGGCGGCCGCCTTATCCTCCAGGACGGCAAGGAGATTTACCCCGTCTCCATCCACCGCCTCGACCCCGTCGAGGAGACCACGGGCCAGCAGCAACGCCTCAAGAACCTGGGCTACCCCATCCCCATGACCAGCGGCAAACTCGACAAGGCCACCAAGGCCGCCCTCATGGCCTTCCAGAAGGTCTGGAAACTCAAGGAATCCGGCGAGCCCGACGACGCGACCAAGGCCAAACTCCTCGAACTGCATCCCTAGGCCTCAGGTGGCTCAGCCGTGCAGGCTGAGCCGCGGGCGCAGCCCGCGCCCGAACCACCAGCGACCCCCTCCCAGCAGTTTCTCGGATTGACTCTTGCAGGCCCACCCACCCGGACCCGGCCTCAGTACACAGGCGGAAACGACCATGCTCGAAGCAGTCAGCGGAGCCATCGGCGACATCGCGGGAGCCCTGGGCGACAGCGCCCCCGGTGCCCCAACCCAGGGCGAGCCCGTCTATTACCCCGGTGAGTCCATCGCCCCCACCGACGGCTCCAACGCCGCCGACCAGGCGCCCCAGAACCTCCAGCCCCTCGACTCGATGCCCATCGAGTTCATCCACTTCGGGCGAGCCCACCCCGACGACGGCGCCCGCTTCCCCCACATGGAACTTCCCGACGCCGACCACGCCGACCTCGATGAGGGCATGGACCCCCGCGGCCTGTTCTTCCGGGCCGCCATGCAGCGTGAGGCCCTCCTGCTCGACGCCATGGTCGGCGCCACCCAGAACGTCATGAAGGAGTACGAGAGCAACTCCGGCGCGGTGGGCGAGCTGCTCGGGGCCGCCACCAGCATGTTGATGGGCGACGACGCCGGCGGCGGCCCCCCCAACATCGACGACCTGCAGCGCATGCGCGACGACATCGCGGTGGCCGGCGGAAAGGCCAACGCCAAGGACATCAAGTACGAGGACATCCACGACTCGGGCACCCTCCTGCACCAGGCCCGCGCCGACTACAACAAGTTCTGCACCGAACTCCTCATCCCCTTCTACGTCAAGAAAGACGGCGGCGGGGGCGGCGGCGCGGGCGGGCTCATGGACACCGTCGGCGGACTCATCCCCGACCTGCCCGGCGTCGGCGACGTGTTCAAACTCATCACCGGCATCCTGTTCAAGCCCTTCGACCTCTACCTGGCGATGTACCTCTCCGCGCGCGACGCCCTGCACACCGACATCGAGAAGGGCGCGTACAACCTCACCATCCGCCAGATCCGCACCCGCCACACCCCCGTCTTCGACGCCTGGGGCCCCAAGGT
>CAZHKB010000120.1:0-8154 GCA_964533405.1 uncultured Phycisphaeraceae bacterium
GGGGCGGCGGGGGCGGCGTAGCGAAGTTTGGAGCAGGTTTGAGACTGGGCGGTGCTGCGAGTTGGGAGGCCCAGGAGGGTGGCCGCCCGGAGCCGCGGCCGTCGCAGCCATGGAAAGTCTTGCCCATCCTTCCGCTTCACACAACTTTCGCCAACCACTCACGACCCTCTCACGCGCCGGCACTCACCCCGGCTCTAGTGTCTGGCCCTCGAACGCCACGCCGGCGACGGGGAGCAACCCGAGCGGTAGCCCGCTCCTGAGAGAAAGACCAGACATGTTCACCCGCACCAGTGCTGTCGCTCTGTCCACGATCGTCCTTGCTGGCACCGCATCGGCCACCGTCAACTTCACAGGCTCGTACGCGCAGAACTTCGACGGCCTGGGCGCCACCGGGTCGGCCACCCTGACCGGCCGCGGCCCGCACGAACTCACCGGCGTCATCGCCTCCACCAACGTCGACGGCTGGCAGGGCGCCAACTTCCTGGGCTCCTCGACCAACACCGAGGTCCGCGCCCAGGACGGCAGCCTCTCGGGCTCCGCGGGGCGTGGCGTGATCTCCTTCGGCCCCGGCGGCTCCTCCGACCGTGCGCTTGGCTCCCTCGCCACTTCTAACCAGATCTCGTCCTTCGGCGTCGTGCTCACGAACACCTCGTCCGACACCTATCAGGAACTCCGCGTCGCCTTCACCGGCGAGCAGTGGCGGGCCGGCGGGGCCAACCTTCTGAACACCCTCGCGTTTGCCTACGGGTTCGGTGCCGACCTGAACGCCGCCTCCACCGATTTCGGTGCCCTCACCTTCACGACCCCGAATCTGGCCGGCGGCGAGATCGCCCTCAACGGCAACCTCGCCGCGAACCAGGCCGCCATCGATGCCACCATCACCGGACTCAACTGGGCTCCCGGCACCACGCTGGTGCTCCGCTGGAACGGCGGCGACCAGACCGGCCAGGACAACGGGCTTGCGATCGATAACCTGAACCTCACCGGCATCGTCCCCGCCCCCGCGTCGCTCGCGCTGCTCGCCTTCGGCGGCGTGGTCGGCCTCCGGCGTCGTCGCTGAGTCCAACGAACCGCCTGAATCCCCCCTCTCCCCATTCCGGTCCTGCGGCATGGGGAGAGGCTTGGTGAGGGGGTGCCTTGCGGGCGCCCTTGGCACCGGATTGTCATCTTTGCCCAACCCCACTCGGCGCTTGGCGATGGCCGGGCGTCGGGTTTGTCACGGCCCCCACCCGCGTCGATCTTCGGGCCGCTCTGGTTGCCGACCAGGACGCCCACGACACGATCGAAACGCTGCTGCCGCAGCCCGGGATCGACGAGTAGTGCGGACTGGCGCCCGGCACGGCGCTGACCACCCGCACCAGCCCGCAGTGCCCACACCCGCTCATCAAGTCGTGGACCTCGCGTGCTGTTGAAAAGCAACGGGCCGAGGGCGCTTGCTGGTCATCATCGCGAAGAAACAGGGGGGATCTCACACACGGGTTCGCGACGACGACTGGCAGCTTTCCCCCGGCCCGAGCCTGCGGAAGATGAGCAGCGTCGGCCAGGGCCACCTGGCTTCCGGATCCCTCGCCGATGCCGCCGGGTGTCGCCCCGCACGCGGAGCGCGGTCCCCTTTCAGGGACGCCAGCGGACAGGTACGCCGCCCCACGAGCGCGGCGTACCGCCTGGCCCACCCATCGGGGCGGGCGGTTGGTTGCGGATCGGCGGGAAGCACCTGCGCCTGGCCGCGAGTTGCGGCGGGGCGAGGCGAGAGCCCGAAGCGAGAGCCATTGACATGCGCGGCGCACACAAAGCGCACGTCAACGGAACCCCCTAGGTGCCCTCTTGTCAGAGGCGCGCGTAGGCCGACCAGAAACCGAGCAAGAGTCCGAATCGCAAGATGTGCCGACAAACTGCTCACCGACCCAGAACGGGTCGGCCTTGGCCGAGAACCGGCCAGCATGTCCAATATACAAGACCGAGGCTCTACGTCAAGTCTGGTGCGCGGGATGCACAAACATTCCACAATGGACCGGACGCCCGGCTCAGGGGAACCGGCTGACCGGCTGGGCACCTCGCTGGCTTGTGGGCGCGCCCGCCCCATCCGCAAACCAGTCCGCGTCGCGCGGCCCCAGATACAGTACTGATGCACCTCAAAGGAGAATCCCATGAAGACCTTTGCCCTGACTCTCGGCGTGTGCTCCGTGTGCGCGGTGTCGTTCGTCGCGGGCCGCGCTTCGAGCATCACCAGCGTGGCCCCGGGCTCATCGAGCTCGCCCGCGGTCTCCCCCGTCGCACTCGCGCAGCCCGAGCCGGCGTCTGGGCAGCCCGGAAGCGGGTACTCAGCAATCGCGGGGCGGGAGATCGAGATTCCGCCGGAGATGCAGGCGATGATGGACGCCAACCAGCCGGGAGCCGAGCACGAGATCCTGGCCCGCATGGCGGGTGACTGGAAGGCGGTGATGGTCGGGACCATGCCCGGCGAGGAGCCGATGACCTCCGAGGGCTCGATGCACGTCTCGGACATCTTCGACGGCAAGTTCATGGGCCAGGAGTACCGCGGCGAGTTCATGGGCGTGCCGTTCGAGGGCCTGGGCGTGTACGCCTACTCGACGATGACGGGGATGTACCAGTACTGCTGGTTCGACTCGTTCGGGACGCACCTGTACTACGCCGAGGGCGAGGCCGGGGATGACGGCGACACGCTGGTCTTCCACGGCAAGGAGCCCAACCCCGAGGGCGGCGACATGGTCGACTTCCGCGACGACTTCGTGTGGGCGTCGGACGACGAGTACACGATGACCCGGACGTACAAGACGCCGGACGGGGAGTTCGAGGGGTTCCACATCACGTTCACGCGGGAGTGAGGCATCAGCCCCTGTGCAACGGAGCCGGTCGCGCGAGCGATCGGGCAACCACCCTACGACCGGCGCGGGTGATCCCACACGAGGACCAGCAGACCTGTGGGGGTCGGGCTCTCCAGCCCGACCCTTCGTGCATCGGCGACCCAACCAACAAGGGGACGGGCTCGAAAGCCCGTCCCACTCTCGCGTTGGGAGCGGGTTGAGCAAACCACGCCGTTCCCGCTCAGCCGATCACTCCCGCCTCATTTGCGGGGCGGGTTGTTGCCGCGTCCGCCGCCGGAGGGGTTGCCGGTGGTGCTGGGTTTGTTGGGCGGGGAGCCGCCCTTGTTGCTGGCGATCATGGACATGGTGTGATTCCTTTCGAGTCGGTCCGAGGCTGGGCACCCGACGAGGGTGGACGGCATCGGAGTCATGTGGTGTGATCAGTCGTCGTAGTCGTCCACCCCTTCCCACTCGGCTTGCTTGCGTCCGTCGTCCCAGGCTTGGCGACGATGCTCGTCGTAAATTGGGGAATACGGATTCGGTGAGTGGGTTCCCGCGTTGTACCCCTCGCGGAACTCGGTCGTTCGAGAGAGCGGGTTCGGATTCGGGACAGGTTCGATCGTTGAATCCCCGAGTTGTTCAGCTCCAGTCGCTCCACAAGGGCGACGGGGATGAACTTGTTTGGAGCGATCAAGGCTTCTTCGGAGGCTGCTTGGCGGCGTTGGCCGCGTCCATGGCCGCCTGGTTCTTGGCGACGTGGGAGCCCTTCTGTGCCTCGCCGCCGGGCACCGCCTTCTGCATGCGTTTCACCTCTTCGGGCGTCGCGGTCGGACCCTTTTTCGGTGCGTCTTGGGACATGGACGATCCTTTCGATGCCCGCGCAGTTCGGCCGACAAGGCCGGTGCTGCGGCGAGCGTTATTGATTGGGATCGAGACCCTCGAGAGTTCACGCGGCAACCGAACTCGCCGATTGCAGAGTCGATCGAGTACGCGGGCACCAACAAGGCGGCGCAAGCGTCCCCGCCCCGCAAGGCACGCGACGGCGTGTACGATGCCGCGATCCCCCCGCGACTCGGTCGCGAGCCGAACTCGCTCCGGCGTCTGTAAGTCGTTGCCACACAACATCCTCCTTGTTCTTCGGCTCCATCCGCGCTCTGCGTGTCTCACTCTCGCCTGCTCCCCCCATGGACCTCATCAAGGGCATCCCGGTTTCGGCTGGCATCGTCATTGGGCGGCTTTTTGTGCTTGACAACGATCTGGCCCGCGTACCCAAGCGGGTGGTGGCGGTCGGGGCCGTGCCCGAGCAGCAGGCGCGGCTGACCGACGCGTTGGCCGTTTCCGTGGCCGAGCTCGAGCGGGTGTATGAGGACGCCAAGCGTGAGATGGGCGATGAGGCGGCCAAGATCTTCCTGTTCCACCTCGGGATGCTCCGCGACAAGAACCTGATCGAGCCGATGCGCAAGGCGATCGACACCGACCGGGTGACCGCCGAGTACGCGGTGTCGGCCACGTTCCGGGCCTTGGCCGAGCGGTTCAGCCACATGCACGACTCGGCGTTCACGACCAAGGTGAACGACCTGCACGACCTGTCCGAGCGGGTGCTGGAGAAGCTGATCGGCGAGCGGCGGGCCGAGCTGGATTTGTGTGAGGAGGGCACGGTGGTCGTCGCCCGCGATTTGACGCCCTCGCAGACCGTCGGCTTCAACCGCAAGCGGATCGCGGCCATCGCCACCGACCTGGGCGGGCGAACCGGGCACACCTCGATCGTCGCCCGTGCCCTGGGCCTGCCCGCCGTCGTCGGCTGCCAGACCCTGCTCGACAAGGCGACCACCGGCCAGCCGGTGATCGTCGACGGCGACCGCGGGCGCGTGATCCTGGACCCCACCGACGAGCAGATCGAGCAGTATCGCTCGTACATCGAGCAGCAGAAGACCTACCGCCTCTCGCTGCACGAACTCGCGAATCTACCCAACGTGACGCAGGACGGCGTGTCGGTCGAGATCCTGGGCAACATCGAGTTTGCCGAGGAAATCCCGCTGCTGCTGGACTTGGGGGCCCAGGGCGTCGGGCTGTATCGCACGGAGTTCCTCTATCTGGCCAGCCCGACCGAGCCGAGCGAGGAGGACCACTTCAAGGCGTACAAGGCGTGCGTGGAGGCGCTGAGCGGCAAGCCGCTGGTGATCCGCACGCTGGACCTGGGGGCCGACAAGTACACGCAGGAGCGGGCCGACAATCCGGAGCGCAACCCGTTTCTGGGGCTGCGGTCGATCCGGTATTGCCTGCGATCGATCCCGATGTTCAAGCGGCAGTTGCGGGCGCTGGCGCGGGCGTCGGCGTTCGGGCCGATCAAGATCATGTTCCCGCTGGTCACGAACATCGCCGAGTTCCGCCAGGCCAAGTTCCTCTACAACGACGTGATGGAGGACCTGGACGAGGAGGGGATCGCGCACGACAAGAAGGTGCCGATCGGGATGATGATCGAGGTTCCGGCGGCCGCGCTCATGGCGTCGGTGTTCGCGCGTGAGGCCGACTTCTTCTCCATCGGGACCAACGACCTGGTGCAGTACACCTTGGCGGTGGACCGGACCAACGAGCAGGTGGCGAGTTACTTCACGCCCATGCACCCCGCGGTGATCAAGTTGATCCGGGAGGTGATGAAGGCGTCGCGCCGCCACGGCACGCCGGTTTCGTGCTGCGGGGAGTCGGCGGGGGAGGTGGAGTACGCGCTGTTGTTGATTGGTTTGGGGGTGCGTACACTGTCGGTGTCCGGGCCGGCCGTCCCGAATCTGAAAAGGCTGGTCCGGTCTGTGACGATAACCCAGTGCGAGCGGATCGCCCGAACGGCACTCACGCTTGATTCCGACACCCAGGTCGCGGGGTATCTCCGCGACCGGGCTCGACGGATCGTTCCCGAGGCGTTCGACGGTCGTGCCGCCGAATAGTCGCCCGGAATCGGCTTGGCAGGCTCAAAGTGGACGCGGAGCTGGAAAGCCCCGCCCCCTCGAGCCGCCCAGGCTGACCCCGGTCGATCGCCTCGATCAGGCTTCTGGCGTGACGCCGGGCGTCAGGCTGGGATACTGGGCACGACGGCTGTTTGCGATCCCCTGTCACCGTGCTCCCTTGAGGTGGAAGCGGCGAGCGGCGGGAGCGGATCGCGAGCGGGCCCGAAGGCCCAACCCGACCTGACTCACCTTGGGCTCCGCCAAACCGGGCTTCGCTTCGCCGCCAGCATGGCGGGGGCGGGGTCCGGCGCATTTCTGCGGGAAGAATCGCACCCCGTGCGCGCAACGACCCCATCCCGACCTTGGTCGGGGGTCCACCGCAACAGGTCCACAACCACCGGTTCAAGGCCGGGGACTTCTGCCGCGCGCCCGATGCAAACCCCGGCCCTAGCCTGTCCGCCCTGCGGATAGCCGATCGCCGTGGTCCCGCATGGAGGACCGCATGCCCGAAACGCGCATGCTCATCAACTACGTCCCGGGCGAAGAGTGCCGGGTCGCCATCGTCGAAGACGGTCAACTGGAAGAGTTCCACGCCGAATCCGCCGACGCCATCAGCCGGGTGGGCAACATCTACCTGGCCCGCGTCGCCAACGTCGAGCAATCGATCCAGGCGGCGTTCGTGGACTTTGGGATCCAGGAGAATGGGTTCCTGCACGTCAGCGACCTGCACCCCAGGTACTTCCCCGGCGAGGACGAGGACACCGCCGAGCGCGTGGGGCACAAGACCCCGCGGCGCGAGCGTCCGCCGATCCAGCACGCGCTGCGGCGCGGGCAGGAGATCCTGGTCCAGGTCATCAAGGAGGGCGTTGGAACCAAGGGCCCGACGCTGACCTCGTACCTGTCCATCCCCGGGCGCTTCCTGGTGATGATGCCCCAGATGGACAAGGTGGGGGTCTCGCGCAAGGTGGAGGACGAGGACACCCGCCGCCAGATGCGGCAGATCCTCGACACGCTCGAGTTGCCCGACGGGTTCGGGTTCATCCTGCGGACGGCGGGGTTTGACCGAACGAAGCTGGAACTCAAGCGAGACCTGTCGTACCTCCAGCGTCTCTGGAAGGACATGGAGCGTCGCAAGGCCACCGGCAAGGCGCCGCGCCTGCTGTACTCCGAGAGCGACCTCTTGGTCCGCACCATCCGCGACGCCCTGACCAACGACATCGACGAGGTGGTGATCGACAACGAGCACGCGCTGCAGCGTGCGGGCAAGTTCCTCAAGATCGTCTCGCCCAAGAGCCGGACCAAGCTGCTGCACTACCGCGGCAAGGCGCCGATCTTCCATGCCTATGGCATGGAGCCCCAGATCCTCCAGATGCACGCCCGCGAGGTGCCCCTGCCCTCCGGCGGGCGCCTGGTGATCGACGAGACCGAGGCTCTGGTGGCGATCGACGTGAACTCGGGTCGCTCGCGCGATGCCCGGGACGCCGAGAGCAACGCCTTCAACACCAACATGGAGGCGGTGGACGCGATCTCGCGCCACCTGCGCCTGCGCGACCTGGGCGGGCTGGTGATCCTCGACCTCATCGACATGCGGATGGCCAAGAACCGCAAGGATGTCGAGACAAAGTTCCGCGACCGCCTGAAGCGCGACCGCGCCAAATCGACCATCCTGCCCATCAGCGAGTTCGGCATCCTCGAGATGACCCGCCAGCGGATGCGCGGCAGCCACGAGCGCGTACATTTCACGGACTGCCCGACCTGCCATGGGCGTGGGCTGGTGCAGAAGCCGACCTCGGTCGCTGGCGATGCCCTGCGCGAACTGTCGGCCGTGCTCGAGCACGACAAGGTGTTCCGCGTCGAGATGGTGGTGTCTCCGCGCGTGGCCGGGGAGCTGCTCAGCCAGCGCCGCAAAGCGCTCGGGCGCATCGAGCGGGCGGCGGGCAAGACGGTGGACGTGCGCGTCAGCGAGACGCACGCGGTCGATCGGATCACGCTGTATGCGTACGACGCCTCGGGCACCGACATCGGGCTGGACCGCCTGAACGGGCGGCACGCCAAGCCGGATGTCATCGAGTGGGACCTTGGCCCCGAGACCGAGGATTGGTCCAGTTCGCTCAGCGATGAGCAGGTGGCCCCGCAGGCCGAGCCGATCGACGAGCCGGTTCTGCCTGAAACCGACGACATGGGCCTGCTCACGCAGCCCGGGATGAACGACGGTCTGGACGAGAACCAGCAGGGCGAAGGCGAGGGCGGCGGTCGCAAGACGCGTCGCCGTCGCGGGCGAGGACGTGGGCGGGCCGATGGGCCGGGCGAGGGCGATGCAGGTCGTGCGCCGGCCCGTGGACGAGCCCCGGCTGGGGGTCGAGCCCCGGTGGGCGGTCGTCCCCCGG
>CAZHKB010000121.1:0-8140 GCA_964533405.1 uncultured Phycisphaeraceae bacterium
TTCTGGACCCCCACCCGCTGGACCCTGCTCGTCGGCTGGATCGCGGTCGCCATCGCCGTCGTCGCCATCGGCATCGTCCTGCGAAAGGCCATCGACCTGGGCGAACGCCGCGGACGCTTCGTCTCGGCCGTCACCCATGAACTCCGCACCCCGCTCACCACCTTCCGCCTCTACAGCCAGATGCTCGCGGGCGGCACGATCACCGATGAATCCAAGAAGACCCGCTACGCCCAGACCCTGGACCGCGAGAGCCAGCGCCTCAGCGGCATCGTCGAGAGCGTGCTCGAGTACGCGCGTCTCGGGCGCCGCTCCTCCGCCAACGCCGCCGCCCGCCCGCGCATCGACGCGGGCGCGATGCTCGATCGAGTCCGCCCCGCGCTGGCCGGTCGCTGCGAAAGAGCCGGCATGGAACTGGTCATGCCCGACCCCGCCGACGTGCCCGCCGTCGCGGTCGCCGCCGATCCCGACAAACTCGAACGCATCCTGCTCAACCTGGTCGACAACGCCTGCAAGTACGCCGCCGAGGCCCCCGACCGCCGCATCATCCTCGCCGCCCGCGCCGCCGACAACCGCCTCCTCCTCAGCGTCCGCGACCACGGCCCGGGCATCCCCCAGCCCGAACGCCGCCGCATCTTCAACGCCTTCCACCGCGCCAAACACCACGACCAGAGCGCCAGCCCCGGCCTCGGCCTGGGCCTCGCCCTCTCCCGCGGCCTGGCACGCGAGATGAACGGCGATCTGCGACTGGTTGAGTCCGAACCCGGCGCGCTGTTCGAACTCTCCATCCCACTGGCATGATCCACCCTCCCGCCCCCACGCGCGGGCGAGGTGTCAACGAGGCCTGGCGCAGTGGACGCAAGGGGGTGTACGAGCGCCGTTTCTTTGGCGAATCCGCACCAGACGACCATCCGGCTGACTCGGAGGCCCGCACAACACACACACAGAAATCCGTATCACACCGTCTGCCGCTGTTGCCGCGGCGTCCGCAGCCACCGCCCCACCTCCGGTGACGCCCGCAACAACTTCATCGCCGCCTCGTCCTGCCCCGCGTGCCGCGCGATCGCCGCCGCAACCAACCCCATGAACATCGGCTGCGGACGCAGCGGCCGGCTCGTCAACTCCGGGTGGAACTGCCCCCCGATGAAGTACGGGTGCCACGTCCGCGGCCTCTCCCCCGCCTCGACCCCCTCCACCGCCGGCGGAGCCTCCTGCGGCAGTTCCATGATCTGCATGATCGGCTGCGTCGGATGCCGCCCGCTGAACACCATGCCCGCGGCCGTCAGGCGATCAACATACTTCGGATCAACCTCGTAACGATGGCGGAACCGCTCGCGGATGGTCCTGTCGCGGGCCGGCGGCTTGGCCTTGTCGCCACGCTCCAAACGCTCTCGCGACGCCAGCGCCCCCTGCGTGTACACAAACTCCGCCAGGCTCCCCGGCGCGATCAGCACGTCCTGCGCCCCCAGCCGCATCGTCCCGCCCAGCCCCTCGATATGCTTCTGCTCCGGCAGCTCGCTGATCACCGGCTCAGCCACCATCGGGTCAAACTCCGTGCTCGACGCCTCCCGAAGCCCCAGCACGTTCCGCGCAAACTCGATCACCGCCACCTGGAATCCAAGGCAGATCCCAAGATACGCCACCGCGTGCTCCCGGCAATACCGCACGCACGCGATCTTGCCCTCCACCCCCCGGCTCCCAAACCCGCCCGGCACGATCACCGCGTGCAGCCCCGACAGGTTCTCACGCACCGAGTTGTCATCGACATCCGTCGTGTCGATCCACCGCGTCTCGATCTGGGCCGACAGGTGCGCCCCGCAGTGCTCGAGCGCCTTGTCGATGGACGCGTACGCGTCCCGCAGATTCGCGTACTTGCCCGCGATGCCGATGCTCACCTGGTGCGTCCGGGTCGCGCTCAGCTTCCGCACGAACACGTTCCACCGCTCGCGTGCCTTGTCCTCGGCCGCCTGATCCACCTTGTCGTGCAGGTCCAGCACCGACAGGATCTCGCGCTCCAGCCCCTCCTGGCGCATCTCGTCGGGGATCGAATAGATGCTCTCCCGGTCGTGCAACGAAAAAACCCGCCGCAGCGGGACGTTCGAGAACATCGCGATCTTCTCACACACCTTCGCCTCGACGGGATTCGTCGCGCGGCACGCGATCAGGTGCGGCTGGATCCCCGCCTCATTGAGCTTCTTGATGCCCAGCTGCGCCGCCTTGCTCTTCTGCTCGCCAAGCGCCGGCGGCTCGATCACATACGTCAGCGCCACGAAGCAGCACGACGACGGACCCTCCTCGAACGCCAGCTCGCGCAACGCCTCGATGTAAAACCCGTTCTCGTAGTCCCCCACCGTCCCGCCGACCTCCACGAACACCACGTCGGCCGGGTTCTTCCCATCGCCCCGCAGCGCGAGTTCACGCAGCTTGCGCTTCACCTCCCCAGTGACGTGCGGGATCATCTGCACGTCCCGCCCCAGGTACATGCCCTGACGCTCGCGCTCAAGAATCTCCGAGAAGATCCGCCCGCTGGTCGTGAAGTTGTGCCTCGACAGGTCCTGGTCGAGCAGCCGCTCATACGTCCCCAGGTCCATGTCGCACTCGGTCCCGTCATCCAGCACGAACACCTCGCCGTGGCGATACGGGTTCAGCGTGCCCGCGTCGATGTTCAGATACCCCTCGAGCTTGATCGGCGCGACCACCAGACCCTTGTCCTTGAGCATCTTGGCGACGCTGGATGCGAAGATCCCCTTGCCCAACCCCGACATCACCGTCCCGAACACCACCACATACCGGTGCCGACCCTTGCGGTACCCCTCCGGAATCGGCGAATAGAACTCGGTATACGTCGACGAATGCGCCGTCGAAGCCAGCAGACCCTCGGTTCCCTCAAAGTCATCCACGGGCGTCGGCGGATGGAACGCGGCCTTCTTCGGGACCGCAGCGCCACCCACCCCGCGAACCACGGGGTCCGTTCGGCGCAACGGCGACGATGCGTTCCTGGGCGAACGCGGGTCCGATCCTCCATCAGCGGGCATACCCGATCGTATCATCGCCTTTGCAAAACACAAGCGCGGCGTCCGGAACACCCGCGAAACCACCCCGATTGTGGGTATCCTGTCCCCAACTCGCCTCTCCTACGCCAATCCATGCCGGCCACCCCGAGCCCCCTCCCATGCCACATCGCTCCGTTGCCCGCCAGTCGCCCGGCCAGCCGTACGCCCAGACGTACGCCCAGACGTACGCCCAGACGCCCTGGGCCGCCACCGCCTGGCTGAGCCTCGCCGCCTCCGCCGGCCTCGCCTGGGCCACAACGGGGCAGCCAGAAGGCTTTGAGGATGCCCCCCACCAGCCCGTCCGAGAAACCCGGATCGATCGAGCCACCGGCCGGCACCAGGCTTGGTGGGCCCGCGGCCCGCAGTGCGACTTCCTCCACATGCGCCTCGACCTCACCATCCCCGACATGGACGTGCCCCACCTCGACGCCGTCCAGACCCTCACCGTTCGGGGATTGGCAGGCGAGCGGGCCAGCCTGACCCTCGACATCCGCGCTCTGAACATCGAATCCGTCCGCGTCGACGACCGCCCGGCCGAGTTCCACGCCGAGGATCGCTCCCTCACCATCGCCCTTCCGGGCCAGCCCCTCCGCCTGGGCGACCAACGAACGATCCAGATCACCTACTCCGGCGACTTCCTCCTCGCCGACGGCCTGGGCCTCAACTGGACGATCGGCGACCCGGGTGGCGACTCCGAAACCGACCGATTCTCACAGATCCACACCCAGGGCCAGTCAGAGAACAACGCCGAGTGGTTCCCCTGCCACGACAGCCCCAACGAGCGCCTCTCCACCGAGATCCTGGTCCGCCTCCCGGACGGGTATACCGCCCTCTCCAACGGCCGCCTCGTGGCCAAATCCGTCGGCGACAGCGACCTGGTCACCTGGCACTACCTCCAGGAACGCCCCCACCCGACCTATCTCGTTTCCCTCGTCATCGGCGTGTTCGACGCCGTCGAACTCGCCGGCCCGGGCGTCGGGGCCGCCACCGACATCCCGATGGTCGCTTATGGCCCCAAAGGCACCGCCGACAACATGCAGAGCGTCTTCGCCGGCACCCCCGACATGCTCGCCTTCTTCGAGCAATGGCTCGACGAGCCCTACCCCTGGGCCCGCTACGACCAGGTCTGCGTACGCGACTTCCACTCCGGCGGCATGGAGAACACCTCCATGACCAGTATCTACGAGCAGGCCGCCCGCTCCACCCGCCAGCGCGAAGAAGACCTCATCAGCCACGAACTGATCCACATGTGGTTCGGCGACCTCATCACCTGTCGCACCTGGGACCACCTCTGGCTCAACGAGGGCTGGGCCACCTACGGCGAAGTCCTCTGGCGCGAGGATCGCGCCAGGCAGGAGGCGATCGCGGACGGCCTGCCGGACGATGAGGTCCAAGGCGAGGCACGCCGCGCCATGCTCGAGTACATGCTCCAACTCATGCGCGTCCAGCGCCGCTTCAACCGCAGCCGTGCCCCCATGGACCCCGCCCTGGCCAGCAACCTCTACACCGACCCCGAACTCGTCTTCGAACGCGCCGACGACGCCTACAACAAGGGCGCGGCCGTCCTGCACATGCTCCGCATCATGCTCGGCGACGACCTCTTCCAGAAGGCCACACGCCTCTACGTCGATCGCCACAAGGACGGTCTGGTGGAAACCGACGACCTCCGCCGCTGCTTCGAGGAGGTCTCGGGACGCTCCCTCGAACGCTTCTTCACCCAATGGGTCTACCGCCCCGGCCTTCCACGTCTGGACGTCACGATCGAGTGGGACGACCACGCCGACGAACTGATCGTCCACGCCGACCAGCGCCAACGCATCGACGCCGACAACCCGGCCTACGCATTCAACCTGCCCATCGAGATCCGCTCCGGCGACAAGGCCCGCACCATCCTGATGCCGATGGACGAGCGATCGGCCTCCATGCGCATCGCCCTCGATGAACGCCCCGAGCAGGTCGCCGTCGATCCCGAACTCTCCATCTTCGCCGCCACCCGCGTCGAGAAGGACCTGACCTGGTGGCGCCACGAGGCCGAACAAGGCTCAACAATCATCGCCCAGATCGACGCGATCGAGGCGATCGCCGCACACCCCGACTCCACCGCCGGCGACCTCCTCCTCCTCGCCCGCCTCTCTCGCAACCTCGACAACCCCGCCCTCATCCGCGAATCCGCCAGCCACGCCGCCCTCGCCCTCGTCGCCCGCGTCCTGACCACCCCGCTGCTCCCAGTCGCGCGGACCTCACCGACCGTGACCCAGGAGAATCCGTCGTGAGCCATGCGCCCTTCTCGAACACCCGTGCCCCCATCCCCGTTGCCATGCGTCCAGGGTTTGCCACCGTCGGCCCAGCCGACGCCCTCGTCGCCCGAAGGGCGCACGAAAGTAGCCAGCGGTTTCAACCCCTGGAAACGCCCAGAGAAACTCACCGCCCCGCAGGGGCGGACGAATCTTTGATCACGCGAGAGTACATGCCACATCTGACGATCACGCCTCGTCAACCCCGCCGGGGTCGTACTTCCATCCAGACGCCTCCCCGGGGGCGAAAGCCCCCGGCTACTCTCGCGCACCCTACGGGCGAGGAACCCGCGACGATGCGCCACTCCGCCCCACGCTCGCGACTTTCACTCGCCGCACTCCTCGCCTTCGCATCGCTCCCACACCTTGCACTCGCCTCCGGCGAACTTACCCTCGCCCAGCGCTACGCCGGCGCGTGCGGCCACGAGGCTTGCCTCGAATCACGCCTCCTCATCCCGGGCCGCGATCCCTCCGGCCCCTTCAATACCCACACCGGACGCGACCTGCTCAACTACCCCCCAGATCGCGTGGTCGACTACGACCACATGACCCTCCGCCTGCTCATCCCCGACAT
The DNA here is from genome assembly GCA_964533405.1 of uncultured Phycisphaeraceae bacterium. GTDB lineage: Bacteria > Planctomycetota > Phycisphaerae > Phycisphaerales > UBA1924 > JACKHA01. The sequence goes on from CAZHKB010000121.1 coordinate 5,919, forward strand.
GAACAGCCCCAAGGCCACCGCCGTTCAGAACCTCCGCTTCACGCCCATCGGCACGCCCCTCTCCACGCTCACCCTCGACGCCGCCGCCCTCGACATCTCGCGCGTCGAGCACGTCTTCACCCGCCGCGAGCGGGCGAGCCGGCAACCCCTCAACTTCACGACCGACGGCCAGAAACTCACCATCACATTCAACCCCCCTCTACCACCGGGCATCCCCGCCGAGATCCAGACGACCTACACCATCACCAACCCCCGCGGCGGCCTCATCTGGACCCCCGAAACCCCCGACTGGCCGGGCCGTCCCGCCCAGATCCACACCCAGGGCGAGCCCCAGACCAACAGCCTCTGGTTCCCCTGCCACGACTTCCCCAACGAGAAACTCACGACGCAACTTGTCGTCACCGTCCCCGAAGGCTTCCTCGTCTCCAGCAACGGGCGGCTCGTCTCTCGCACCCCCACCACCGTCGCAGGCAAGCCCTTCGAGACCTTCGACTGGCTCCAAGACACGCCACACGTCAACTACCTTGTCACCCTCGTCGTCGGTAAGTTCGACGTGGTCGACGTCGGCACACCCTCGCTCCCCATGCCTGTCTACGTCCCCCCAGGCCGCGGCCCCGACGTGCAAGCCACCTACGGCAAAACTGCCGAGATGGTCGCCTTCTTCGGCGACCTCCTCGACGAGCCCTACCCCTGGGACCAGTACGCCCAGCTCGTCGTCTGGAACTTCGGCTGGGGCGGCATGGAGAACACGTCGGCCACCACCATGTACGACACCGCCATCCTCGCCCCCGACGCGCTCATCGACCACGACCTCGAGGGCCTCATCAGCCACGAGCTCGGCCACCAGTGGTTCGGCGACCTGGTCACCTGCAACTCCTGGGAGCACATCTGGCTCAACGAGGGCTTCGCCACCTACATGACCGCCCTCTGGTTCGAGCACTCCCGAGGCATCGACGACTACCAGGCCTCCATCCGCGGCAACTTCGACTCCGTCATCGGGGCCGCCACCGGGCACGCACCCCAAACCCCGGCCATGGTCTCCAAAGTATGGACCGCCCCCTGGGAGGTCTTCCGCCGCCAGAACAACCCCTACCCGCACGGCTCCTCCATCCTCCACATGCTCCGCCGCAAACTCGGCGATGAAGCCTTCTTCGCCGGCGTCGCCGAATACCTCAACCGCATGCACCACCGCTCGGCCGAGACAAACGACCTCCGCCGCGCCATGGAAGAAGTCTCCGGCGAAAGCCTCGAACGCTTCTTCTGGCAGTGGTGCGAGCGACCGGGCGTTCCACGCCTCAATATCCACGCGGAGTGGGACAGCGCGGCTGGCGAGCTCACCATCTCCATCGACCAGACCCAGCACATCGACGGGTACAACCCGGCGTACGACCTTGACCTGCCCATCTGGCTCGGATTCGATGAGGCAGGGACTCTCCGCTGGGCCAAGCACACGATCCACACCGAGGAGCGATCGGCCCGGATCACGATGCACCTTGAGGCCCAGCCGATCACCATCGACATTGATCCGCACATGGCCGTGCTGGCCGAGATCACGTTCGAGCAGCCCGCCGAGGCGTGGATACACGCGCTCGCGCACGGGCCGACGCTGTCGAGCCGGATCATGGCGGCAAGGGCGATCGGGGCCCTGGAGGCCGCGGCCGTGCGAAAGGACGAACCCGATCGCTCAGCCGAACTCTCCGCTTTGCTTGCCGTGGCGGAAGATCCCGAGGCGCACAACGCCCTGCGCGCCGAGGCCGTGAAGGCCTTCGCCACGCGGTGCGACGAACACCAGCCGCTCTTTGATCTGGCCTATCCCTCGAATCCACCCGCTGTCCGCGTCGCCGCCCTGAACGCGCTCGCCGATGCACTCCCGGACACCCAACGCTTCGACGACGTGCTACGCGAGTTCGGGCACGGCTTGATTGCCGCGATGCTCGAGGGTGAGAACGCAACCAGCGTCCGCGCTGCCTCGCTCCGCGCTCTCGGTCGACTAAAGCAAGACGGCACGCTCCTCGTCCTCACCGACGCCCTCACCCTCGACTCCCAGGACGACTCCCTCCGATTGGCCGCCCTCGACGCCCTGGCCTCCCTCGACGACCCCGCCGGCCTCACCCTCGCACTCGACTACACCCACCCCCGCATCAACTCACGCACCCGCGCCAGCGCCATCGCCGCCGCCTTCGACCACCTCTACACACCCGCAGAGATTGCCCGCATCCACG
>CAZHKB010000122.1:0-8128 GCA_964533405.1 uncultured Phycisphaeraceae bacterium
GGATGGGGATGTGAGGTCGCCCGCGGAGAACCGCCTTGGTGTACCGGGTCGTCATCCTTCCCCGCTTTGAGAAGGACATGAAACGGGTTCCCGCGAGTGGTCGTGCGCGGATTGTCGCCAAGTTGGCAAAGCTCTCCGATGGCTTCGCATCCGCCGACGTCAAACGGCTCGTGAGCCACGAGCCGGGCTGGTGCCCGTGAGTCGGGGACTATCGGGTGTTGTTCGATCTGGAGGGCGACCGCATCAGTGGTTCATGCGGTTCGGCATCGAGGCGGGGCGTACGACTGAGGAATCTGAGATGGTTAAACTCAACCCCCACATCATGAAGAAAGGCGGCAAGGCGGAGTTCGTCGTGCTCACGATGACCTACGCCGAGTACGAGCAAATGGTCGAGGCGCTTGAGGAAGCCGAGGACGTGCGTGCGATCCGCGCCGCCCGAAGAGCGAACGCTGGCGAGACAGGGATCTCGATCGACCAGTATCGACGGAAGATGAGCGCGTGAGGCGCGCACCACCGCACTCGGGAGGCGACGACGACCGGCACGCATCCACCATGATCCCCGAATCCACCATCCAGGAGGCCGTCCGGCGCATCGTCGAGGCGTTCGCGCCCGAGCGGGTGATTGTGTTCGGGTCATACCCGCGCGGCGACGCCGACGACGGTAGTGATCTCGACCTGCTCGTGGTGCGCCCGTTCAAGGTGGGGGAGACACGGCAGGACGGCTGGCTTCGGATCGAGCGGTCACTGGGGGGGCTGGAAATCGGTCGCGACATCGTCTTGCTCACACCTTCGGAGGTCGAGCAGTCCAGCCGAACGATCGGGACCGTCGCCCACTCCGCGCGGCGGGAAGGGCGGGTGGTGTGTGCCGGTGCCGCCTGAGTTCGTCATGTTCGCCCTGCGATCGCCGTGGTAGTCCAAGGATCACATGCCCGACTTCCTCAACCAACTCCTCGAGATCCTCCACGATCTCCCGACCTTTCTCGACGGCTTCGTCGCGGAGCATGGCATCTGGGTCTACGTCCTGCTTTTCGCCATCATCTTCGCCGAGACGGGGCTGGTCATCATGCCCTTTCTGCCCGGCGATTCGCTGCTGTTCGCCGCCGGGGCGGTGGCGGCTCGCGGGAACATGAACCCGTGGGTGCTGTCGCTCGTGCTGATCGTCGCGGCCGTGCTGGGCGATGCGGTGAACTACCACCTGGGGCGGTGGATCGGGCCACGCGTGTTCAACCGCGGGGTGGGTTCCAATGCGCCCGCCACCTCTTCGGCCAAGGTCGGGACCCTCCAGCGCCTGCTCGAGAAAGCCCTGAACCGCAAGCACCTCGAACGGGCCCACGCCTTCTTCGAGAAGTACGGCGGCAAGGCCGTCGTCCTCGCCCGCTTCGTCCCCATCGTCCGCACGTTCATCCCGTTCGTGGCCGGCGCGGGGGCGATGAACTACTCGAAGTTCGCGTTCTACAACGTGCTCGGGGCCGTCCTGTGGGTCGGCATCTGCGTCGGCGCGGGGTGGTACTTCGGCAACTTCGAGTGGGTGAAGAAAAACTTCGAGGCGGTGCTCATCGCGATCATCGTCGTCTCGCTTATCCCGCTGGTGGTCGAGTTCATCCTGGCCAGGCGCCGAGGGCATGCCAAGCCTGCGGCCTCCGCGTCCCCCACAAACCCCATTGCGGCCCCGGCCGGCAACCCTCCGCCCGCAACCTGATCGTTCTCGCGAGAGCCCGTCTCGCGTTCTGGATCCGTCGACTCAACACAACCCGCCGCACGTCGGCGACAGCCCCAAGGAGTCTCCCATGACCGTCAAGCCTCTCGAAGACCGCGTTCTAATCAAGCCGCTCGAGGCGGAGACCCGCACCGTCAGCGGCCTGTATCTGCCCGAAACCGCCAAGGAGAAGCCCATGCAGGGCAAGGTCGTGGCCGCGGGCCCCGGCAAGCTCATGGACAACGGCAAACGGGCCACGCTCTCCGTCCGCCTGGGCGACACCGTCGTCTTCGGCAAGTACGCGGGGACCGAGGTCGAGATCAAGGGCGACAAGCACCTGATCATGCGGGAGACCGAGCTGCTGGGCGTCATCGGGGGCTGAGAGGATTCATCACGGAGGCACAGACACACACAGGAAGGCCACGACAAGTCCTGAACCTGTGGGCGCTGTGTCGCGTGGTGTTGAAGCGGCTTCCGGCGAGCGGCGGCGGAACCGCCGACTGGCTTACGCCACGTTTCAAGGCCTTCGAGCCCTGGTCGCCTTGTCCCTCACGCTCCCCGCCTTTTTCTGTGCCTCTGTGCCTCTGTGTCGCTGTGGTCAACTCCCCATGAATCTCGACCGCTACAAGTTCTTCTTCGTCTGCGGGCACTCCCGCAGCGGCACCACATGGCTTGCCAGGGTGCTCGATCTTCATCCGCACATCAAGTGCCGCGGCGAGTTCCACTTCGAGGTGCTCCGGGCCGGGTTCGACGAGTTCCTCGGGCGCAAGTTCCACCTCGCGCATCGCGGCCCGATGCGCGACCTGGCCGAGCAGTGCTTCCAGGACACGCTCCGCCGCCTGATGGCCTGCGAGTCCGGCAGGCGCCGAAAGCCGGAGGTCCGCTGGCTGGGCGACCGCACGCCCCGCCCGCTCAAGGTGCTGCTGCCCGGCTGCCCCCACATCTACATGCACCGCGATGGGCGCGACGTCGCGGTGTCCTACACCATCCACCAGCTCCGCACCAACGGCGTGGACGCGAGCCGGGAGCCTTGGGGGCGGGAACTGACGCCGCTGCGGGCGGCGGTCCGCGAGAACCCTTGCTTCTTCAAGGAGCATCCCGAGCGCCTGTTCGAGAACGAGGCGTGGACCCGCCATGTGGCCGCCAAGTGGGCACGCCGCCTGACAAATGACCTGGCCGAGGCCGACCGCATGAAGGTTTCCGGCGAGCCGGTTCGGGTGTATCGCTACGAAGACATGCGGCGCGAGCCGGAGCCGACCCGGGCCGACATGTACCGATTCCTGGACCTCGACCCGGCCGAAGCGGCCCCGCTCCAGGGTCGCACCGCCGCCGGCCTGCCGACCGAGAACCCCGGCGCCAAGGACCGCCGCGGCGACGTGGGCGATTGGGTGAACTACGCGGTCGGCCACTCGGCCAATCGCTTCCGCCGCGCGTTCAAGCAGGAGGCCGGCGCCCTGCTCGTTCGGCTCGGGTACGAGGAGGACAACGCATGGTGACCCGATCCTCGGCGTCGCGGCACTCCCACGCGGAGGGCACGCCATGACCGCCCAAGTCCCCGGGTGCGCCAACCAGTCCGCCTCCGCCGAGGTGTGGGCGCGGGCCGTCGCCGCCGCCACGCCCCGCGAGGACAAGGCCACGCTGGAGATCGACGGCCAGGCTCGCACGTTCACCACAGTCTTCATCTCCAGTTTCCCATGCTCGGGAAACGACTGGCTCACCGACGCCCTGAACCACCACCCCGACATCTGGTGCGGACCCACCCCGGTCGCGGCCTCATACGCCAGCAAGTACGACCAGATGTTCGCTTCCCAGGGCGGCAGGCCCACGTTGCCCGACCCCACCGGCGGATCGGGCGCGTATGCCACCGTCGAGGACGCGGCACGCCGCCACGTCCTGCTCGCTGCGGCCAGCAAGCAAGGCGTCAAGACGGTCTGCGACATCGGCGAACGGGCCGTCGACCCGATGCACGAGGGCTCGTGGCAGTTCGTCATGGTCCGCGATGGACGCGACGTGCTGGTGGACTACACCATGCGCCAACTTCTCACGGACGGCTCGGCGATGCGAGCCTATTCCCAGAGGCCAGACTTCCAAACGTCCGGCAGTGTCGCGCGCCTCGCCTCACTCCGCCGAGACTTGGTCGCCAACCCCGACCTGTTCGAGTCATGCCCCCACCTGCTGCTCTCCGACGAGGGCTGGGTCCGCTACGCCGCGACCCAGTGGTCCGAGCAGCGAAAGTCGGACTTCAACTCGCAGGGCGGCATGAACGACGATGTCACCACCTGGATGACCTGGCTTCGCTACGAGGACCTCAGGAGTCCGAGCACCGGCCACCTGGGCGAGTTGCTCCGGTGCCTGAGCGTGGACAAAGCGGCAGCCCCCTGGCTGCGGGCGCACGCCCACGCGTGCGACGACGCCCGAAATCGAGGGCGTCCCGCCGGCGCCCATCGCCCCGGCGCGATCGGCCAGTGGCGGCGATACTTCACCCCGCAGTACTCCAAGTGGTTCCGCCAGGAAACCGGCTGGGCCTTGTACAACGACGAGTATGAAACCGACAAGAAGTGGCAAGGAGATTGCAGGCCAAGCGGGTAAGGCCGCGTCTCACGCCCCCCGGGTGAACCGCTTGGCCGCTCAACGCCACGGCCAAGGCACCCCCCTCAGCCCTCACCATCCCACGATCACCGACTCAGGACTCACTGCGAACTCAGAATCACCTCGCACCTCACCCATTCGCCCCTCCGGGCACCAAAGGAACTCACCATGTCCCAGAAGCAGCTCATGTTCGGCTCCGAGGCGCACGTCCACATGAAGAACGGCGTCAAGCGGCTGGCCGACGCCGTCAAGTGCACGATGGGCCCCTCGGGCCGCCACGTCATCATCCAGAAGTCCTACGGCGCGCCCCACATCACCAAAGACGGCGTGAGCGTCTCCAAAGAGGTCTCGCTGCCCGAGGTCTTCGAGTCCATGGGCGCCAAGATGGTCAACGAGGTCGCCAAGCGCACCGCCGACAAGGCGGGCGACGGCACCACCGCCGCCACGGTGCTGGCCGAGGCCATCTTCGCCGAGGGCCTCAAGATGGTCGCCGCGGGCGCCAACGCCGTCCACGTCCAGCGCGGGATCAACAAGGCCGCCCAGGCCGCCGCCGATGCCATCGACGCCATCGCCGTCAAGTGCAACGGCAAGAGTGACTACCGCAAGATCGCGACGGTTTCGGCCAACCACGACGCCGTGGTCGGCGAGCTGATCGCCGAGGCGATCAGCAAGGTCGGCGCCGACGGCGTCTGCCAGGTCGAGGACGGCAAGACCGCCGACACGACGCTCGAGTACGTCGAGGGCATGCAGTTCGACAAGGGCTACCTCTCCCCCTACTTCATGACCGACCCCAAGACCGCCGACTGCGTGCTCGAGGACTGCCATGTGCTGATCCACGAGAAGAAGATCAGCAACCTGCGCGACTTCCTCCCCCTGCTCAACAAGATCGCCATCAGCGGCAAGCCCGTGCTCATCATCGCCGAGGAGGTCGAGAACGAGGCCCTGGCCGCCCTGGTCGTCAACCGCCTGCGCGGCACGATCAAGATCTGCGCCGTCAAGGCCCCGGGCTTCGGTGACCGCCGCAAGTCCATGCTCGGCGACATCGCCACCCTCACCGCCGGCACGTTCTTCGCCGAGGACCTTGGGCGAAGCCTCGAGTCCATCGAACTCACCGAACTCGGCACCGCCAAAAAGGTGATCGTGACCAAGGACGACTGCACGATCATCGAGGGCGCGGGCAAGAAGGCCGACATCAACACCCGGGCCGCCCAGATCCAGAGCCAGCATGACAAGTCCACCAGCGACTACGACCGCGAGAAGCTGATGGAGCGCCTGGCCAAGCTGACCGGCGGCGTGGCCATCGTCCGCGTCGGCGGCGCCACGGAGATCGACATGAAGGCCCGCAAGGACCTGGTCGACGACGCCCTGCACGCCACCCGCTGCGCCGCCAAGGAGGGCTACGTCCCCGGCGGCGGCGTCGCGCTCATCCGCGTCATCGACGCCGTCCTCGAAGCCAAAAAGAAGGCCAAGGGCGACGAGAAGCTCGGCTACGACATCGTGGCCGCGGCCTGCGAGTCCTGCTGCTGGCAGATCGCGGTCAACGCGGGTTATGACGGCGACATCGTGGTCGCCAAGGTCCGCGAGGGCGCGCCCGCCGACGGCAAGTCCAAAGGCGGCAAGCCCTCCAAGTCCGACATCGGCTACGGGTTCAACGCCGCCACCGGCGACTACGTCGATCTGGTCAAGGCCGGCATCATCGACCCCGCCCTGGTCGCCAAAACCGCCCTCCTCAACGCGGCCAGCGTGGCCGGCCTCATGCTCACCACCGACGCCATGATCGCCGAACTCAAAGACGAGCAGGAGGCCACAGTCGGGGCGGTCAGCTGAAACCCGAGCACTCCCAACCAAAGGTCAGCCGTGACAATCGTTCCGAACCAACCCGATCCGCCGTCGGACACGCCAGAAGCGCTCCTGCGCGATCCGCAGTCCAATCCGACTCTGATTCGCGATCACACAAACGTGCTGGGAGGCATGTTCAGCGATGAGGACATTCGACGCCTCGACCACGCGTACACCGAGTTGGTGCAACGGCGATACCTCGAGCCTGCCGGTGTGACCATCTCGTTCTTCGGGACGCCCAAACGCCTCGACCGGATCACACCAGCTGACCATGCGCGGCGACTGGGGGGTGCCGCGTGAGCAGGTTCGTCTCGGAGCTGGCCATCGCCTACACGCGATGGAAGGGCGAAGCCACGTCGACAGTGCCTCCACGCGTTGGGGTGTTGCGTACGTCCGGCGAAAGCAAGTGCTTCAATGGGATCACGGTCCTGCCGTCGTTGGAGACGTTCGACGCCGCGGTGATCGCGAGCGGAGGCAACAACGCCGACACATGGGTTGTTCGCGATCGGGATATCTTCTCGGTCGAGATCCAGAGCGTGCAGTAGGCGTTCCGCCGTTTGTATCCCGGAGCCGTAATGCCAACCACCCGCGACTACTACGAAATCCTCTCCATCGAGAAGACCGCCGACGGCGAGGAGCTCAAGCGCTCCTATCGCCGGCTCGCGATGAAGTACCACCCCGACCGAAACCCCGGCGACACCGACGCCGAGCAGAAGTTCAAAGAGGCCGCCGAGGCCTATGAAGTCCTCTCCGACGACAACAAACGAAAGGTCTACGACCAGTTCGGCCATGAGGGACTCCGCCGCGGCGGGGGGCCCGCCACCCACGACTTCTCGCGGATGGACCCCACCGATATCTTCTCGATGTTCAACGACATCTTCGGCGACGCCTTCGCCGGCGGCGCGGGCGGTGGTGGCCGTGCCCGCCAGCGCGGCGGGGTCGCCCGCGGCTATGACCTCGAAACCGAGGTCCGCCTCACACTCAGGGAAGTCCTCACCGGCACCGAGAAGCCCGTCGAGTTCACGCGCCTGGATGTCTGCGACACCTGCCACGGCTCGGGCGCCAAGCCCGGCTCAACCGCCACCGAGTGCGTGACCTGCGGCGGCCAAGGCCGCGTCCAGCAGGCTGGCCTGGGCGGCATGTTCCGCATGGTCACGACCTGCCCGACCTGCCGGGGACGCGGCACCGTGGTCAAGGACGTGTGCGTCGGCTGCAGGGGCAAGGGCCGCCTCTCCAAGAAGCGATCGCTCTCGGTCAAGATTCCGCCCGGCATCCACGAGGGCCAGGCTGTCCGCGTCCAGGGCGAGGGCGAGCCCCCCGCTGCCGAGGTCTCGCCCAAGGGGGAGGGCATCCGCGGAGACCTGCACGTGGTCGTCCGCGTGGCCGAGCACGAGGACTTCAAGCGCGAGGGCGACCACCTCCTGCTCGAGATGCCCATCTCGTTCACCAAGGCCGCGCTCGGGGCCGAGGTCGAGGTGCCGACCCTCGAGGGCAAGACCACGTTCACCATCCCCCGCGCCACCCAGCACGGGTCGATGTTCCGCGTGCCGAGCCACGGCCTGCCCAACCTCCGCGGCGGCAAACGCGGCGACCTCATCGTCGGCGTCCGCGTCGAAACACCCCGAAAACTCACCGCCAAGCAGGAAAAGCTGCTCCGCGAGTTCGCTGAAACTGAGGATGAAAAGGTGCTCCCCGAATCCCACGGCTTTTTCAAACGCATCAAGGACATCATCGGCGGCTAGCGACCAGCTCGCCCCGCCGCCCGCGACAAGCAGCCCGACCGTGCGGAAGGGCGCTCTCCGACCCAGACCCACACGCGAGACCGTCAAGGAACCAGCGTTCGACCGATCAAACCGACTTCCCCATCCGTTCTCCCTCTGCCTCGCCTTCCTCTGAGCTCTCTGTGCCTCTGTGGTGGACTCCTGGTTCTGAACCCAGGCCCGCAGGCATCACGATCGGAACCCCCATGGCCCGCGACCCGAAGCCCGACCCCGAGACCACCCC
>CAZHKB010000123.1:0-8055 GCA_964533405.1 uncultured Phycisphaeraceae bacterium
GCACCGCCCCACCGCCCCGCTCGGCATCGCGTCGCAGGCACGAACCCGCCCCCCAAACGCGACCGACCGGAGGCTCCTCGGCCCCCGGTCGGTTGTCCAATCGCCGCCTTCTCGGTGTGTCCGACGATGACTCACGCGAATCGGCTGCGCATCACAACGGGTCGGCCGGGGGCACGTCCACCTCATCCATGCTGGGCGGAGGCAGCGGACGACGACCCGGTTGGCCCGGGCGTGCGTCTGGACGGCCAGGCCCGCCGGACTGGTTCAGGCGGGTCTCAACGTACCGCAACAGGCGCTCCTGCTGCTCGGGTGAGAGGCGGTCGATCAAGCGGTGCAGACGCTCGCCCGTGCTGCCGGGGGCTGCCAGCGCGTCGACCATCGCCTCACGCTGGGCCTCACCGCCCGGCGGAAGCGGGCGACCCGGCGCGCCCTGCCCAATCGGCCCGTCCCTCCCCATCATCTCCTGGACGTACATCTCGCCACGCTCGGCCTGGATCCGGGCGCGAGTCTCGTCGAGGCGGGCCTGCACGAACTGCTGCTGCGGGGGCGACAGTTGGTTCCAGACCTTGGTCTGGGCCTCGAGCCCGCTGGGCCCGCCCTCGCGAATCTGCCGCAGACGCTCGAGGGCACCGCGCTGGGCTGGCGTCGGGTTGTCGCCCAGGCGCTCACGGATGATCTGCTCCGGGCGGCGTTGCTGGGACGGGGGCTGCGCGGGGGACGCGTCGGCTGCATTCGCCGCGTCGGCGGCGCTGGCGGCGGGCGCCCCGGGGCGACCGGCGCGACGCTGGGCACCGGGCGCCTGGCCGTTCCGCGGCGCGGCCTCTCCCACGGTCGCGCTTCGAGGCTCGGCGGTCCGCCCCACGCGACGCTCGTTCTCCGCCAGGCGTTGCCCGAAGGCCTGCTCGGCCCGCTGGAGTTCCATGGGATCAAACCCCAGCGTCTGGCCCAGCCCGGCGATCTCCTCGCGATGGGCCTCAAGGTGCTGGCGCATCGCCTGGGCGTGCTCGCGGGCGATCGCGCCCAATGACTCCCGCTGCTCGGGGGTCAGGTGCAGGTCATCGGGCGTCTCGGGCTCGTTGAGAGCGCGCAGGGCACGCATGAACTCGGGCATCGGGATCTCGCGGTCGAGCACGCGCTCCTGCGGTCCACGCATCGCGCCGTCGTTGGAAAACGCCCGGTTGGTGCCGGGAATCCCGGCGTCCTCAACGGCAGGGCCGCGGAGCAGGGGCTCGCGCTGCGCGTCACGCAGAGGCGGGGGAGAGGCGGGGCGATCGGGCTGGGCCCCCGCGATGGCGGGGGCGAGCCCGACGACCGAGAAGAGCAGGGCGGGCGTGAGGAGCCAGAGCGAGACTCGGATCGCGACGGTTCGCGTGGATGGCATCGTGGGTCTCCTTGGCCCGGGGACAGGCCCGGGCAGAACGCCGGAGGCGAGGGTCGATTGCGTCGGTGAATCATCGGCCCGAATGGGCGAGCGAGCCAGCATTGGCGACATTGACCAGCCAGAACAGGTCCCGCGTCCCCCCGGACGGTTCCTATCCTTGACCCGGAGGCGAGCACCTCCGCACTCCGTGGGGTTCCATGCCGCTCGATCGCGACACCATCACCAACGCCATGCGCCGCGTCGAGTCTCCCGCCGGGCCGGTGGACCTGGTGGCTGCGGGCGTGTTCGTGTGGGCGTCGGCGTGCGACGGGTTCGTGAGCGTCAAACTCAAGGACGTGGGCGGAAGCGACGTTGGGGGCGCTGACGGGAGCGCGGGGGCGGCCAACACGCGTCGGGTGCTGGCGGCCAGCGCCCATGCCGCGCTGTCCAAGCTCGCCGGCGTTGACAACACGCCGCTGCGGTCGCTTATCGTGCAGTTCGTCGATGATCGCGGTGTGGTGATCGATGCGGCGAAGTTCGAGGGTGCGGTGGGCGGCGTTCCGCAGGCGCCGCTGGCCACCGCGCCGGCCTCGCAAGCGGGCGGTCCGGGGAATCCGCGGGGCGGGGACGCCCCGTCTGCCGCGCCGGGGGACGGGCATCAACCGATCCGCGGTCTGGGCGGCACGGACGGAGGCTCCGCCGCCGGCACGGGTCGCAGACCCGTGCCACCGGGGGCCGGGCCTGTTCCACCTGCCAGCGCGTCGGGACTGCCCGGTGTCTCGCATGTGATTGCCGTCGGCGCGGGCAAGGGCGGGGTCGGGAAGTCCACAGTCGCCGTGAACCTCGCCGTCGGCTTGGCCCGGCGTCACAACGCCGTGGGCCTGCTGGACGGGGACATCTACGGCCCATCGATGCCCACGATGCTGGGGTTGGGGCCGCTGGAGCAGGTCGTTCACGCGGGACGCTTGCAGCCGTTCGCCGTGCATGGCATCAAGGCGGTCACGATCGGCAAGATGGTCGATCCCGAGAAGCCGCTGATCTGGCGTGGGCCGATGGCCCACGGCGCGTTCAAGCAGCTCACCGAGCAGACCTCGTGGGGCGAGCTCGACTACCTCATCATCGATCTGCCGCCCGGCACGGGGGACGTCTCGCTGACCATGGCCCAGACGCTCAAGTGCACCGGCGCGGTGGTGGTGTGCACGCCGCAGAAAGTCGCGCAGGACGACGCGGTTCGGGCCACCCGCATGTTCCAGCAACTGGGCATCGAGGTGCTGGGGGTGGTCGAGAACATGTCGTACTTCATCGGCGACGACGGCAAGGAGTACGACATCTTCGGGCGCGGCGGGGCCGAGAGGATGGCCCAGCGACTCAACGTCCCGTTCCTGGGGGCGATCCCGATCACGATGAGCCTGCGCGAGAACTCGGATTCGGGCGACCCGTCGGCCAACTTCGAGGGAGCGGCCCGGGGCGGGTGCAGGCCGCGGAGCGACGAACTGCTGGCGCGGAGTTTGTCGGAGTTGACGACGAATCTGTTGGGGCAGGTGTCGCTGGCCGCGCTGCGGCAGGGGCGGGCGACGCCGACGCTGAACATCAGTTAAACAGAGCCGCGTGCGTGGGCACGCGACGCGGCAGAACCAACCGCGCGAGCGGTCGGCCACCTGCCGACCGCCGGCGACACCCACCACGCCCAGAGCGTCAAGGTCGACTGTCCATCGGCGGGTCGGACGCCCGTGGTCCTTCGCACCCTGGCTGACCGCTTGCGCAGCCGGTTCTGTGGATGCGAGACCCCGCGAACACCCGCGCGCTCACGCCCGCGCGTCCGTCAATGCCCGAACAGGTTCTTCTCCCCAAACATCCCCTCGGCCTCGAAGTGCGTGATCGCGTCGTCCGTGCTCGCGAAGATCTTGGTGGATGTCTCGGTGATGAACGGGCTGGGCGCTTTGGTCGGCTTCCACACCACGTACACGCCCTTGGCGTGCTCGAAGGCGTGCTGGAGCTCGCGCTCGACGCCGCTCGAGAGCCCCGGGATCTTCTTGCCGTCCCGCCCCGGCAGTTCGGGCACATACGACACGATCATGTCGCTCTGGTCGATGAGCTTGAAGTCCCGCATGTAGATCTGGCCGTCGATGTCGCCCGCGATGTCCAGCACCTCTCGCACGCGCACCTTGATCGGCGGCTGGCCCTTGGCTCCACCAAACGTGTGCGGCTCGGCCTCGATGAACTCCTTGCCCTCGCGCACCGCCGCGATCGCGCGGTCCAGCAGCAGTTTCTCATCGACGTCGCCCGGGTCGAACGTCACGAAGTTCTCGGACAGCCGGGCCCGGAACGCGTCGATCTCCGCCAGCACGTCGGGCATGTCCACCACGTGGCTCATCGGGAACGACGGGTACACACGCTTCATCTCCGGGCGGCACACCAGGCGGAAGCACGTCCGGGTCGTGGGCTGATGGCGACCCCGGCTCACGATGTAGAACGGCTTGCGGAACGCCTGCGCCAGCATTTCCGTCGCCAGGATCTCCTCCTCGCGCCAGACCATGCAGTCCTTGAGCGTCGCGTCCGTGTCGTGGTCGCGGTGCAGGCGGTGGTGTACCACCTCGATGTTGTCGACCAGGCAAATGAACACGTCCGGCTCAAGCCGCTCGATCTGGTCGAAGTCGATCGCGCTGAACAGGCCGTGCCGCCAGCGGAACGTCGCATGTGTGTTCACCAGGATGTTCTTGAGGCCGCGCGACTCGGCGATCACGTCCTTGAACGCGGCACGCCGCAGCGACGCCAGACGCGACCACGGCAGATCGAGGATCCGCCCCGGACGCACGTCCCGCGCCTCGGCATACATGCGGTCGCCCACGTCGAACACGGCAACGGACTCCCCCTGCTGCCCGCCGAAGTCGGCAACGCGGCGCAGGTAGTCCTTCTTGTCCATCCCGACCTGCCCCGTCACGATCGCGCGCATGCGTGCCTCCGGGCGATTCTATGTCCGCACCGCGTGCAGTTGGGCCGGCCCGCCTCCCCTCCCCCGCGCGCGAAGGAGGTGTCAACGAGGCTCTGCGAAGTTGACGGAGGTGGTACACGGGCGGCATTGCAGGAAAGCGAGGCGGGCGGCGCGAGCCCCCGCGCGAAGCGCACTGTCCGCATCACCCCCTCTGCACGCCCATGCGGGGCTTGCGCCGCCCGCTATGTCGGCGGGGAGGACTCCCGCGAAACATCGCCGAGATGGTCACGCCGAATCGGCCTCATCCCGCCGCCGCTTCGAACTCCGTCAGGCGAGCGGCCATCTCCTCGCGCGCCCACTGCTCGCGCTCGGGCAGCAACTCGATCGCTTCCCGCTGGGCAGCCACCGCGCCCGCATGGTCGCCCGTGCGATGCCGCGCCAGCGCCAGCGTGTCGAGGTACTCCCACAGCGAGGGCCCCACGCCCGCCCCATCGCCCCCAACGCTCCCGGCCACGCGCTCCGCGGCACACGCCCGCTCGGCCGCTCGGCCGCCGCGAGCGCGGCCCGCGGGTCACGCAGCGACTCGGGCTCCACCATCAGCGGAATCCATGCGCACGAGTTCAACTCCTCCGGCGCCGTCGCCTCATCCAACGCCACGGCCCGCACCACATCACACAGCGCGGCCATGCGCGCCCCATCCTCCGACCAACCATGATCCGCGTACAACTCCGCTAGGTTGAACGCCGCCGCCAGCATGTCGGGGTGGTCGGCCTCCAGCACTTCCGACGCTTCCTCCCACGCCCGCATGTCCTGAGCCGCAGCCTCATCCGTCCGCCCCGCCTCGGACAGCCCTCATCCAAGGTTGATGCGTGCGCGAACCGTGTCCGGGTGGAGCGGGCCGAGCACACGCTCGCGGACCCCGGGCACCGAGCGATACGTCGCGATGCCCTCGTCGAGATTCCCCCGGTCGATCTCGACGCCCGACAGGTTGCCCAGCGCCAGCAGCGTGCCCGAGTGCTCCGGGCCTTGGGCGCGGGTCCAGCCTTCGACGGCCCTCCGATGCATGGCCTGGGCCCCTTCCAGGTCACCGGCCTGCTCCAGCATGAGCCCGGCGTTGATCATCGCCCCCAGCGTGTGCTCGTGGTCAGGGCCCTGAACCTGAGTCTGGAGGTCCACGACCTGGCTCATCAGGAACGCCGAGGCCTCGGTACGCGTTGCCTAGGTTCTGCTTCACCCGCGCCTCGACCAGCGGACGATCGGCGAACTGCCCGCCCACGCTCACCGCCGCGTTGTCCATCACCTGCCGCACCGTCACGTCGCGTCCCTGCTCGTCGGGCTCGACCGACTCGATCATCCGAGCCAGGAACAGCGACTTTATGGCGCCGTCAGAGCCGCGTGCGTGAGCACGCGAGTGAACCAGGTGGGCAGCGCGACCCGCCGCATGGACGATCCAACTCGCCGACTCAAACGGTTCCGGCAACGCCGGGCGGTCTGCGGCGTGCGGGCCCGCCGACGCCTCGCGTGTCCCGAAGGGACACCTGGGTGCAGCCACGGGCGAAGCCGGCGCTTCGCCGTCGCAACCCGTGGAATCGAGTCACACGATCTCGATCGCCGCGCAGGGGCGAAGGAGTTGCGCGTGAGGGCATGAAGGGAAGGCCGGTCCATCGCCCCGCGGGGCGACAGCCAAGGGAGACATTCTCCACGGGTTGCGCTCGAAGACTCGCTCCACCCGTGGCGACATCCCGTGCCCCGTTGGGGCCCGCCTCACCAGATAAACCGCATCCGCCCGAAGTCCACCACCGGCACGGGCCTGCCCCGGTGCATCGCCGGGAAATAGACGAAGAACGCCTTCCCGATCAGCAGGTCCCGCGGCACCACGCCGATCGTCGGATCAATGGTCGCCGCGATCCACGGGTCCGGGGCCGCCCACAGACGCGCATCCAGCGACGCCGCCGAGTTGTCGCCGCACACGAAGAACTGGTCGCGCCCCAGCAGCGCGGGCTGGTCCGGGTGCGTCGCCATCGCCGGCTCCGACGCCCGCGGGTGCGCGCGCCCCCATGTGTCGGTGGTCGAGTAGATCCCGGCCTGGTAGTAGATATCCCGGTCAAGCCCGACCCGGTGCAGCGTCACCGCGCCCGAGAACTCCCACCGCGCCGTCGACGAGCGGTACTCATCGCGCTCGCCAAACAGGTTGGCCGCCCGCCGGAACCCCTGGGCCCGCTCGATCTGGCCCTGCTGGCTCAGCCCCGCGAAGTTGTCCCGATACGACTCCTCGCGTTCCAGCAGGTCGTCGAGCATTCGCCCCGTCGCGTGCAGAATCCTCTCTCGCGGCGTCCAGTCATACTCCACATACGCCGCTTGCTCGCCGTTGACCAGCACATGCAGCGCCTGGTCGGCGTGCCAGAACTCCACGTCGCTCACCCGCCCCTCGGGGAGCGGATGCGCGAGCCGCCCCCCGCCCAACTCCGTCCACGCGCCCGGCTCGGTCACGCCCTCGCCATCGGGCATCGGGATCGGGCGCCGGCGGAGGCGGATCGTGGTTCCCTCGATCTCGCAGCGGAACTCGTGCCCGAACGACTGGATCACCGCCGCCACGACCACGTCCGGCGCGTCCGGCTTCACGCCCGCCCGCAGCCGCAGGTCGGGAACCAGGAACGACAGGCGTGCGTTCTGGTCCTCGTTGTAGGGCGTGAAGTCCAGGATCGGATGGGCCGCGTCGTTCCAACGCAGCGTGCCGACGCCCGAACCCGAGTAGCGGTACACCGGCGCACGCCCAACCTCGAACCCCGGCGTGCCGATCCAGGGCGACTCCCAGTACATCGGGCTGGAGTCGGTGATCGGCGAGTACTCGCTCGAGAACACCTCCATCCACATCGCCCGCTGAACCCGGTCGGGCTTGCGCGCGATGTGCCATCCCGGGCCGGACCAGTCCTCCGGGCGCGGGGTCTCGCCCGTGGCCGGGCGCACGAACACGTCCCCGTGGATCAGCGCGACCTGCTCACCCGGCAGCCCGATCAGCCGCTTGATGTAGTTCTCATCCGGGTTGATCGGATTCTTGAACACCACGCAGTCGAAGCGGGATGGGTCGAAGATCCGCGGCAGATACTTGAGCACGAAGATCCGGTCGCCGCCCATCACCGGCACGTTCTTGTGGCGGTGCTCGGTGCGGGTCATCGGGTCGTGAACCACGATCGGCTCGAGGCCCGCCCCCTGCATCGCCAGCGGCTCGCCCCCGCCCCGCGGCTCCCAGGGCGTCACCGCCCAGGTGTACCCCGAATCCGGCCCCGTGAACCGCATGTGCGCCCCCATCAGCGTCGGGGCCATCGAGCCGGTGGGGATCAGGAACGCCTCGATCACGAACCCGCGGAACACGAACGCCATCACGAACGCGATCACGAGCTGCGTGACCGTCTCCTTGATGCTCGAGCGGTGGCTGGACGCGATCTCGCGTGCTGGCATAGGGCGGAGGATAGGAGAACAGAGCCGCGAGCGGAAGCCCGCGAGTCAGGCCGCGCTCCGGATCACGAGAGCCGTCGGCGGGAGCCCACGGATCTCGGCCATCCCCAACGCCGGTCCAGCCCGCCCGCCACTTCCCGCGGGTCGGCTGCCCCGATCATCAGTCCTAACATTCTGCACATCACCGCGTGCTCGGCACCCCCCCACCCCGCCACCACCCGCGAGCCCACTCCCTCTCACGCACCGGGCGGGGGCCGGTCGGTTGGGTCCGCGCGTGAGATCGCGTGCCAGGAGCGCTAGCCGCAGT